>CBFQYI010000193.1:0-8306 GCA_965720825.1 uncultured Chryseobacterium sp.
AGTTGTAGTCCCTGTTTTATCATAATAGCTTCGGATTTCTTTGGTAGGATAACCGCTGGAATTATATTCGAAATTAGATTTAAATATGGTCCATTCAGTTCCGGTTCCGTTATTGTAACTGATGATGTGGTTATAGCTTAATGTATTGTGGGCAGATCCACTTTCATCTTCATTATCAATAATCTTTAAATATCCTGTTATATTTTTTAAAGGAGCATTTTTGGAGTCATATACTACTGTTTTTAAGGTAGAGGATGCTGTCTCAGTAGTATTATTCTGAGTTCTTGAAAGAGTACCCGTCCAGCTGCTCATCGAACCATCAGCATTCAAAATTGCATTTCTGGTTTCACTTCTTGTTGATGATGAAGTAGTTGCTGTATATACAATTTTTACATTGTTATTGGCCTGATAGGTATAGGTGGACTCTGAATTCCAAGCTCCTCCGAAATCAGTTCCTGAGATTGTTTTTTTGATGAGCCTGTTATTGCTGTCATAAGTAAATTTAGTATTAAGAGAAGTGTTTGAACCGTTCACTACAGATTGTGTTATCAGATCACCCGAATAGAGAAATGTCGTTACGCTTCCTTCTGTGATATTCTTGATCTGAGAAATTTTTGAACCGTTATAGGTAAACGTTAAAACATCTCCATCCATAGTCATTTTGGTTACCAAAACCGGATCATTGTTGTTATTGTTTCCGTTATTACCTGTTGAAGTATCATCGTCATTGCTGCTTGAGCATGATGCCAAAAAGAAAATTGGCAGAAGTAAATAAGTTTTTTTCATGGTTATCATTTAAGGCTGTAAAAATATCAAAATAATGAATCAGTGACCAAAAAAATGTTTATTTGTAAAAGATTTACGGAATTGATGAATTTTATTTTTGTATATTGTTGGATTGTAGTTGTTTATATCTTGATAATGAAAAATATAATAAAAATATTAACACTGTTTTTATTCTGTACTGTTTTTAAAGCTCAGCAAATAAGTATTTCTGTAGTAAAATATGAAGATCTGGAGAAGCGTATTCAGCAGGAAAAAGATAAATTACTTGTAGTCAACTTCTGGTCTACAACTTGTGGTCCATGTGTAAAAGAGCTGCCACATTTTATGGATGTTAATGCAAAATATGCCGAGAATAAGAAATTTAAAATGATTCTGGTTTCATTAGACAGGTTGGCTGATAAAGAAAGAGTCTTGAAATTCATTAAAAATAAAAATCTGACTGCTGAAGTACTTTTGTTAGATGATATCAAAAGGATGAACACCTGGATTCCAAAGTTTGAAAAAGACTGGGATGGAAATATTCCGGTAACGTTGTTCTACAAAAACGGATCAAAAATCCATTTTAATGACGGTGAAATGAGTAAAGAAGATCTGGAAAAAACAATTAAAGAAAACCTACAATAAATAATTAATTATGAAAAACCTGAAAATGATAATGACTGCATTCATCGTTGGGCTGGGATTACTGAGCTTTACAGCGAAAGATCATGATAGAAATATAAGTCGGAAAATGGACGTTTCATCTGTAAAAGGCTATGAAGTAGGAGATGAGGCCACTGATTTTAAGCTTAAAAATATTGACGGGAAAATGGTTTCTCTAAGTGATTTTAAAAGCGCAAAGGGATTCATTGTAGTATTTACCTGCAATCATTGTCCTTATGCAAAAAAATATGAGGACAGAATCATTGAACTGGATAAAAAATATAAAGCTCAGGGCTATCCGGTCATTGCCATTAATCCTAATGATCCCAATGCACAGCCGGAAGATGGCTATCAGCAGATGGTTGAAAGAGCAAAACATAAAGGATTCACTTTTCCCTATCTGGTAGATGAAGGACAGAAAATTTATCCTCAGTACGGAGCAACAAAAACACCTCATGTTTTTGTTCTGAAAAAAGAAAACGGAAAGAATATCGTAAAGTACATTGGTGCTATCGACAACAATTATGATAATCCGAATGATGTGTCAGAATATTATGCTCAGGATGCCGTAAATGCTCTCATCAAAGAAGAACCGGTAAAAATGACAAAAACAGTAGCGATCGGATGTACGATCAAAGTAAAGAAATAATATATTTGCCTTAATAAAATGATAAGATCGGTGTTCTTAGAATGCCGATTTTTTATGCCTAAACTCAATTTTGAAATGAAATTCCAATTCAGCCTGAAGTATTTGCTTCTCACCGTATTTATTTTTCTTGTAGAAGTGCTGATTGCCACCAAACTAAGTGATATTTTCTTCGTGAGAGCTTATCTTGGGGATGTGATTGTGGTAATGCTTCTTTACACGTTTGTAAAGAGCTTTGTAAAAGTAAATGATCAAAAACTGATTCTGGGAATTCTGATTTTTTCATTTCTGGTAGAATTTGCACAGTATTTCAATATTGCAGAAAAACTAGGCTTCCGTCCTGGAAGCCTGATGTATATTGTCATTGGAAACTCTTTTTCATGGATTGATAATCTGTGCTATGCTGTAGGCTGCCTGATTCTCTATATTTTCGTAAAGCTGACAAACAGTGATGGCTTAACCTCAACCCCTAATCCCTAATTCCTGCTACCTAAAACCTTTTTTCTATCTCCCAAAACTATCATATTTATCCTCCGCATATTTGGTAAAACGGTTCAGTAAAGCCACATTTTCTTTTTCCATAGGCGAAAGATCATTGTCTACATTGCTTGAAACCGGGATATACCAGTCTGTTTGTTCGAAGAAATTTCTGTAGGTTTCTTTTTTGAAAGAATAGCCATGTCTTGCAAATACAGAGTTTTTGATGATCTCAAGATCCAGCTTTCTTAAGTTTTTAAGATCCTTTTCCATCAGTTTCTGTTTGGATGCATTCAGTTTGAAGATCGCTTCAGATGCAATACGGTTTTTAGAGGTTTTATAGCTTTCTGTTTTTCCGGTTTCTTCATCGGTGTATTTTTCAGTAAACTCCTTAGGATTTGACCAGTCTACCAGATCAGAATCTTTATCCAGCATGAAATTCGGATTATAAACAAACTCTTTTTTGGTCAGTTTAAGCATTTTTGAAGGTGCTTTAACGTTAGTTTTATCAAAAGCATTCCACTTTCCGGTTAAGCTGTCTCCTTTCAGTTTTACTTCAAACCTTCCGTCTGTTTTGTCATTGCCGGGTTCATCCAGTACAAAAGACGTTGTGGTTTCATTGAAAACTCCTCTGAACGGTCGTTGATTGCCATTCACGATACTTTGTCCGTAAACACTGTCTTTGGTGATTCTGTTGATCTTTAAAGAAATTCTTTTGTAGTTACTGACATCATATTCTGAGCCGTCTGTTGGGTCAACTACCTTTTCCATGCCGGCAAATTCACCGGTATAAATTCCGTAATATTCTTTGTGAACTTCCGGGATTACCACAGAGTCCTTTTTTGCGGTCAGAGAATCTTTTCCCGATTCAGTAGTCTTTCCCTCTTTTTTGCAGCTTAACAGAGAAACTGTAAGCAGGGAAATGAGTGTGTAATTTAGAATTTTCATATAAGTTTTTTTGTGATTAAATATTCAATAATAAGGATATTGGGAATCCAGCCCAGCCATGCAATGATCTGATAGACCTCCATAGGATTGGGATGAAATAAATATACAATAATTACCTTCCACATTCTCAGGGTAATAGCAGATAAAGTAAAAGCAAAACTCCGCCACATCCACTGTTTGTGTTCTTTAAACCTTTTCTGTCTGGCCAGCTGATAGGCTTTCAACGTTGAAAACCACCATAAAAAGCCTAAAATAACAAAGGAAATTTTCGATAGAATACCTCCGTTGGCAAAAATACCCATATAAATTCCTGAAGGCGCGGCAAAGATCAGAATGAGAAAAATATAAATTTTTCCCATATTCCTGTGGAAATTTTTAAATCCAAAATTCTTTCTGAGCAAAGCCAGAAAACCTGAAAGGAGTACAAAAATGCTTGTATAAACATGGGTATAGAAAAACGCGAGATATTCTGGTCTTTCAGCCACTTCCGTCTGTTTGATCATCAGAAAACTGACTTCAGGATTAAAAGGAATGTATTCTAAGGTAATCTTCAGCATCAACCAAAAAAAATACCCGAACCCTAAAACTAAAAGGGTTTTAAAAAAGATAGATGTATTTCTTTTAGCAGATAGCATTCTGATTATTCAAAATTAATAATGAAAGGAAGATTAAACCAAATCATTACAGTATTCCCCTTATATTCTCCGGGTTTCCATTGGGTTTTCATAGATTTCATCACTCTTTCTACTTCATGATTAAGGGATTCATTGTCTCCGGTTACGATAATCGTTTCAATATAACCATTAGCATTGACAGAAAATTTTGCTTGTGAACGTGTTCTTCCTTTGGCTCCTTTTATTCGGTTCGTATTTATTTTTTGAGATACCTCCCGCATAAATGCCGAAAGCCCACCGGGATATTCCGCCTGCTTACTTTGTTCAGGAATAAACTTATCTCTGGAATGATCTTGTGTGGGAGATGTTTTGGTTTCCTGCGTTTGTGAGAAGGAGAACCCAAACCCAAGGCATAAAATGAATGCTAGTGTTTTTTTCATGATTAATGTTATCGTATTCAGGTTATTTATTTTCGAAGAAATCAATCACTAACTCATTGAATAATTCCGGTTTTTCTTCGGGAACATAATGATTGGCATTGGGGATAATAGCTAATTGTCCTTTTGGGATAGATTCTGCGATTTTTACCGTATGTTCTGTTTTTATAAGATCATTATCACCAGCAATGATCAAGGACGGACACTGAATTTTATTCAGGTCTTCATACTTCCATTGAGGATACTTCAAATCCAGATTCAGAAGATCAATAAAGATATCGTTTTTGTGGTCTTTATTGTCTTTAGTAAGGCTTACGAGCATTTCTTTCATGGATTTTAAATCATGATCTTTGACTCCTTCCGGAAAAATATTGGCTCCTGAACAGGCAATTTTGTCTACCATTTCGGGGTATTTCATGGCCATAGACAGTGCGAGAATTCCTCCGTCACTCCAGCCAATAATTTTTGTTTTTTTGATGTTCAGCTTCTCTAAAAACTGCTTAATATCCTCTGTCTGAATATCAAAAGTAAGTTCTTTTGTTTTGTCATAAGTAGATCTTCCTCTTTCGCGGCAATCTATAATGATCACTTTGTATTTTTTAGCAAAGGTATCTTTTTGGTTCATAAAGGCACTAATAGATTGGCCATTTCCATGAAGCATAAGAACCGGCTCACCTTCTCCATAGGTTTCATAGTATAATTTGATGCCATTAACATCCATAAATTTTCCTTCCGGCATTGTTCCGATAATACCACGACCTTTGATCAACAAAGACTTGCTGCCACTGAATGGTTGGTAATCTGAAGTTTCAATGGTAAAATGTTTTACGTGCTTTATTTTCTGAGAATGGATTCCTTCAAACCAACCCTTTGAAGAGGCAATCTCTTTTTCAAAACCTGAGTTTTCAAGCGGAACTTCAGTCCATTTTTTTGACTTTCCATCATTGACTTCCAATTTAAAATCGTCAAAATAAAAATCCCCGTTGTTTTGTGCAAAAGCTCCGATATTCATGGTCTTCGCAGATGGATTGATGGTTCCTTTTATTTCGTAGGTTTTCCATTCATGGGTTACCTGGATTCCATAATATTGATTTTCAAAGAAACTGGTAGACTCATCTTTGTTATTTATTCTGCACCATAACCCACAATTGGAACCATTATCCTCATTGTCTTTTCTGATTTTTGCCGTTATACGGAAGTTCCAATTCTGTTTATGCTCTATATTGACAGCTTGCGTGAATGATGTCCAGTCAGAGACAATCGTTTTTTCCTGGCCGTATCCTAAAAAGAACCAGAGTAAAAGAAAGAAACCGAATTTTTTTTTCATGTTGTTAGTTTTTATTAAAAGTAATAATTTTTTATAAGCTGTTAAGATCCTGGGCAATAAGCCATCCTTCACTCCAGCATGCCTGGAAATTGAATCCTCCGGTCACAGCATCGATATTCAGAACTTCTCCGGCAATATAGAAATTAGGAAGTAATTTTGAAGACATGTTTTTAAAGTTAATTTCCTTTAAATCAACACCTCCGGCTGTTACAAACTCGTCTTTGAATGTCGATTTTCCGGTTACCTGAAACTTCTTTTGACAAAGATTTTCCAGTATTTTCTGCATCTCTTTTCCGGAAATATTGGCAACCTGTTTATTAAGATCAACCTTTGAAATCTCCAAAATCTTCTGCCAGAATCTGTTGGTAATATCGAATATCTTTGACTGTCCGATGGTCTTTTTAGGGTTGCTTTGCTTGAAATTATGGAACATTTCTTCTGCTTCATCCATTTCTATAGAAACGAAATTCACTTCAATTTCAAAGTTATATTTAACCTTTGCCAGGCTTATTGCTTCCCATGCTGAAATTTTCAATACAGCAGGCCCGGAAAGTCCCCAGTGCGTAATAAGCAACGGTCCGCTTTCTTCGGTTTTCAGTTTTGGAATTGAAATTCCGGCATTTTCAAAGCTTGTTCCCGGAAGGTCTTTCAGCAATTCATCTTTAATATTGAATGTGAAAAGGGAAGGAACAAGATCTACAATCTTATGACCAAGATTTTCTACAATTTTCAACGATTTTGGAGAACTTCCGGTTGTATATACAATATAATCTGCTTCAAAATCACCTGAATTGGTTTTTACAATATATTTTTCGTCCTGTTTTTCAATCTCTTTTACCGTGCATTTTGTCTGCACTTTGACGTTTTTCTTTTGAGTTTCATTCAGAAAAGTATTGATGATGGTCTGAGAAGAGTTACTTTCAGGAAAAGTTCTGTTATCATTCTCAATTTTCAAAGGAACATTTCGTTGATCGAACCATTCCATCGTATCACCAGGCTGAAATTTAGTAAAGACACTTAGTAATTCCTTGTTTCCACGGGGATAAAACTGAACCAATTCTCTGGGATCAAAGCATGCGTGAGTCACATTACAGCGTCCGCCTCCGGAAATTTTAACCTTCTGAAGGACATCTGAATTCTGTTCTAAAATCGTAATTGTATATTTCTTTTCGTCAAGATTAGATGCACAGAAAAAGCCTGCAGCACCGCCTCCGATAATAATGATCTGTTTCATGTATGGGTAATCCTATGCGGAAGATTATTTTTTCAAAAGTACAATTTTTATAAACCATCTTATTTGAGTATTTTTGAAGATTATAATTTTAATTATATCAAAAACGATTTTCATATGATTTTCTACCATAAATTTGAAGTAAGATGGAGTGATCTTGATGCCAACAAGCACCTGGCCAATTCATCGTATGTACAGTATTGTGCACAGGCCAGAATGGCTTTTATGACTAAAGAGAAAATGGGAGTTACCCAGCTGAGCAGATGGGGAATCGGCCCGGTAATCCTGCATGAAAGATATTCTTTCTTCAAAGAAATCTATGCAGATCAGATCGTCATTGTAAGTGTAGAAATAGACGGGTGTGCAGAGGATTCTTCCATCTACCGTTTCGTACACAAATTCTATACCCCAGATGGGATGCACTGTGCTACTGCAGAAGCTACAGGCGTATGGATTGATATGATGCTTAGAAAAATGACCACGCCACCGGATGATGTAGTGGAAGCAATGAATAAGTATAAAACCCCGGACACCGTTGTATTATCTAAAGAAGACTTCAAAAAGTTTCCTTTCCACCCACACAATATTGACCCGGCAGAACTTACTCAATAATTCAAAGTTTAAAATTCAAGGTTTAATGTTTAAAGTTTGAGAAGCAATTTTTACATCATTCATACTTTTACATTGAACATTAATACAAAATATCATGTTTGAAGATAAATCACAGGAGCTGACGCCCATTTCGAAATTAGGAGAATTCGGTCTTATTAAACATTTGACAGAACATTTTCCTTTATCCAACGAATCTTCAGAGCTTGGAGTAGGAGATGATGCGGCAGTTATTAATCCTGATAACAAAAAAGTAGTTCTTACAACAGATGTACTGGCGGAAGGCGTACACTTTAATTTAGGGTATGTTCCTTTAAAACATTTAGGCTATAAAGCGGTGGTGGTAAACCTGAGCGATATTGCAGCAATGAATGCAACGCCTACACAGATATTGGTTTCCCTTGCGGTCTCTAACCGTTTTCCTGTGGAAGCACTGGAGGAAATCTATTCCGGAATTCAGGCTGCGTGTGGAAGATACAAGGTTGACCTTATCGGAGGAGATACGACAAGTTCCAATTCCGGATTGGTGATGAGTATTACAGCTGTAGGAATTGAAAATGAAGAAAACATCGTAAAAAGAAGCGGAGCA
>CBFQYI010000194.1:0-8270 GCA_965720825.1 uncultured Chryseobacterium sp.
ATTCCCCTCCTCCGGAGGGGTGGCGAAAATTCAAAGAATTTTTGACGGGGTGGTTAAAGAAGAAGATTATATAAGTTTTGGCTAAAGCCCATTCCTACTAAATATTTTAACGACTATTTACTCCAAAATAATAAACTCCATCGTTTTTGCAACATGTTTTTCCTGAATAATCCCTTGTGAATATGGAATATTATGATCACTATTATATTTTGTTAAATAGGCCTGATTAATTTCCTCAGTAAGATCACTGATATCTTCCGGAATGATCGCTTTTATTGGATAAATAGTCTCACCACATTGGATTTCTCCCACGGAATTATCTAAAAAAGTATTGTACCAGCTTCTTTCGGCGAGTCCCCAGGATCTTGCAAATATCCGGTTTTGGACTACAACCATCCATATTTCAAGAAATTCAGGTCTTTGATGTCCGGCTTTTATTCCGATAATCGTATGGTTTTGAATGTAATCTAATGCTGTTTCTTTATTCATTGTTTAATTTTATGTAAAACTAAAACATGAAAACAAGAATGAAAATTTATTTATGTATACTATCAGAAATATGATGTAATCGGATGTTTTTCTGATGTATGGTATTTTTTAAAGCATCATGTTACCAAGAGCTGTTTGCAGACATTCTTTATAACTTTTGGCTACTGTAATTTTTAAATCACCACAGATTAAGCGATTGTCTTCAAAAGATTGAATATTGGTAAGATTGACAATGTATGAATTATGAACGCGCATAAATTCGTCAGGGAGGTTTTCGATAAGATCTTTAAGTGTTTTGTAGTAAATATATCTTTTATTATCAATGGTAAAAATTTCCACATAGTTCCCAAGTCCTTTGATAACTTTAATATCTTTAAAAAAAAGTTTGATCAGCTTTTTATCTGATTTAATGAAGGCAAATGTCCTGTTCTCTATCATTTGTAAGATATATTACAGCACTCTTTGAGCATGAAGATAGGCCTTATTCCAATATTTTTCGTTCAGGGACGAAATGATCACACCTTTTGAGGTAGACGCATGGATGAATTTCACTTCTCCGTCAGGGCCAATATCATGAACAATCCCTACGTGAGATACTCTGCTTCCTCCGGCTGTCGCAAAAAATAACAGATCACCCGGTTTTACGTCTTTGATATCAATATTTTTTCCGGCATCGGCCTGATCAGAAGATCTTCTCGGAAGATTAAAATCATTTTCTTCAAATACTTTTACCGTAAATCCCGAACAGTCAAATCCTGAAGAAGTATTTCCTCCGAATTTATAGGGTGTTCCAATATACTTTTCTGCATCTTTCAAAATATCATTGATTGATTTGGAAACATTCCCATTAAATTTTGAGTCCAGTTTTCTTAGATTTTCAGCTTTCGCTACGGCCTTTGTATTTGATTTTTTGCTCGCAGAAGCACTTTTCGAGGATCCACAGGAAACCACAAAAACAGAGGCTGCCAGGACAACCACCATCTGCTTTACTTTTATTTTTTGTTGAAATAATTCCGTTCCCATATTCTTCTGATTTATAATTAATTAACAAAATCTACCACAAATATACATTTTATAATTTAATTATGGTATAACTATACTACAACTATATTATAAATATATGTTAAAATTTTGATTTTCATTATTTATTGGTATATTTGATTTCTATTTTAAAGATATGGCAACCTATGAAAGTGTAATCAAGATCACCGGAGCAGTGGGCGATCTGGTATTTTATACTCTGAATGGCAAAAATGTGGTTCGGAAGAAAAGCGGGTTTAATAAGGCTGCGTTTAAAAAAAATCCGTCGTATGAGAAAGTAAGACAGAACAGTTCTGAGTTCGGGCATTGTTCCAAAATGGGAAAGATGATCCGGAAAAGTCTGGAAGTATATATTAAAGAAGCAGGTGATCCCCTCCTCTACCAAAAGTTTGCAAAGGTAATGACAGTCATCAAAGATTTAGATACAATTTCTGAAAGGGGAAAAAGAACAGTTGAAAATGGACTAAAGACTGAAGAAGGAAGAAAACTTCTGAGAGATTTTCAATTAGGCACAGTTAATCATATTTCTGATTGTGTAAGAATGAAAGATCATGCTCTGTATAAAAATGACCATTGTACATCAGAATATGCCGTGATTATGACGATGAAATTAGATGCTGAAAATTATAGTATAGAAAGTAATGAAGAAATAGTCCATTGGAACCAGCAACAAGACAGGTCTTTTAAAAAGTACTTTTCTGATGATGATTTTCTGCTCTATTTTGCAGCATTAAAGAATGAAAATGATAAGATTACCCATATGGGATTTGTTTAAATAAAAAAGTCTGCAGTACGTTCTGCAGACTTTCTTGTTTTATTTCTTTTCTCCTTTCCAGCTCCCTGATATTGCAGGTGTTGGAAGTGAGTTGGACCAGTTTCCGTTTCCTTTTTTTTCTGTTGTTAACGTTCCTTTGAAATCTCCTTGTGAAGGAAGGCCTACTCTGGCGTTAAGATCTCCTGTCTCACTTAAATTTCCGGAAATGCTGTAGTTTTCATTATTAACATCAGAATGCATTGTTCCCACCACTTTACCGCTTTCATCTACCACAAAGTTCCAAACTCCTTTATCTGCTCCTTCATAAGAACCAGACCATGTTCCTACATAATCATAAATAGTATCATCATCAGAGCTGCAACCGATAAATAAAAACGCCGTTAATAAAAGTAAAAAAAGTTTCTTCATAGTTTCAGTAGTTTTATAACCTAAAATCCTGTTATTCTCCTAAACTTTCCTTCTAAAAATCCAGTCGTAGAGAATATTGCTTAATATTTATTATTTTTTTGTTCCGTGCAAATCTACTAATTTTTTCATTCAAATTATCTGAATTTTAATTAGCGTCCAATATGTTTATTAAAAAACAACATATTTCGGCTAAAATACAAATATTTTTCAAACAAATAGAGTCTCTATACATTTTGAGTTATTTAAAAAAATAAACCTAAAGTTGGATATTAATATGTTTACTATTCATTTACAATTAGTTTATATTAGATTTCATGCCATTTGTATTCTATTTTAAAGATATTTCTTACCTTAGTGAAAAATTTAACCTTTTCAAAAAATTACATGAAAACAAAAACATTATTTTTGGCAGTACTTGCTATTTGTGGAAGCTCAACAGCACAGGTTGGGATTAACACCGCCACTCCGAGTCATACTTTGGATGTTAATGGTCTGGTAAGAGTAAGAGGACTTTCAAATGCTGAAAAAAAGATTGTTGCGGCAGATGCACAGGGAGTTTTAACGCTTATTTCCCCTGAAGAAATTTTTGCTCCAAAGGCTATATTGAACACATCAACTTCTTCCAGTGAACAAAGACTCACGGTCTACGAAGGAAAATGTTTCCAACCTGGCGACAATGCTTCTTCCTGTACCGTTTCTGTAAACCATTACTCTTCTTGTGCGGGATTCAGTAACCCCGTAGACACCCAAATCATTGTAGGACAAGGAATTAATACAGGAAACGGACAGTTTCTAGGAACATGGACAGCCCGATATGTTGATAATAAAGGATTTGCAAACGCAACTGCTGTTGCCAATCAGACAGCGCCTGACTATCCGAGAATCTCTTACCCAAGTACCAATACAGTGAACTATTTAGGAAGTGGAAACTTTGCAGGTCAATGTAATACGGACTTGGTCACTACCATCAACCAGGCCACCGGAGATATAAAAGTAGAGTCTGTAAAGCGAAGCATGTACGCACACCTTGTGTACCTTATTAATATTGCCCGCTCCAGATCTTTATAATAGTCGATATTTGATTTCAAAAAGGCAGCCACAATATTTTCATTGTGGCTGTTTTTGTAAAATGAAAAACCCTCTGAATTTTGATAAATTTCTCATACATTGAACTTCACATTATAAAATTTATTTTTCTACAGAAAAGCCTCCCTTTTTAGGAGGCTAAAAACTATTATTGAATGAATGAAAAACTTATCCCAAATGTATGAAATATTCATTCAGCCTTTTATGAGTACAGTCATAATCAGCTGTTTTCCATAATTGATTAATTGATAATCTCTCCTTTACCGTTATCCAGTTTATCACGGAATTTCTGAAGATCTTCCGGAGTTGGCCTACTCCATTCTGTAATTTCTCCGATAATTTTCAAAGGCATTTCGGAACGATAAGATCGGGTTGGATTTCCAGGAAATTTCTTATCGGTTACATTGGGATCATTTTCGAAATTCCCTGTGGGTTCTACAATATATACACGATCTGCTCCATCGCCTTTTGCCAGTGCAGCAGCAAGTCCTGCTCCATTGGTTAAGGCAGTGAAGTAAATATGATTCATTTTGAATTCTGATTTATAATTAGAATTCCCACCCGCTGTCAGCAGGTCTCCTATTTGTAAGCCGGCTTTTGTTCCGTGGTAAAAAGGACCTTTATCAGACGGATGGTTTTGAAGTAACACTAACAATTCAGCATTCTTTTTTGATTTTTCTGAATCTCCTAAATCCTCATAGCATCTGGAAATATTCAGGTAAAGAGAAGGCAAGGCACTTTTAACAGTATCATCATTTATTTTTAAAGCAAACTCCAAGGAAATCTCAAACCATTTCAACCGATCGGCAGTGGTTTTCTGGTGACGTGATAGATAATAAGCTGCCAGAAATTTTTCATGATCGTCCGAAGCATCTTCCCAGGCTTTTAAAAATAGCCGAGCTGCTTCCTCAGGCATTCCTTTGTCTTCAAGGCCCATTCCTTGCAGACAAAGCTTGATCACAGGATTAAAGGGGGAAAATTCCATGTTTTATTTTTTTTCAAATCTAGGGGATTCTGTTGGAATTCCTGGATTTAAAAATCCTAGGAAGTAAAAAGAATGGTAAAACTAAAAAAAGTTAGGCCCCAATTAAGGGGCTTTATTGTTTAATTTTGCTTTTTCTTCTCAATATTTTCAGAGAGTAAAAGAATTTCTTTATTTATTAGATCTGCATTTACTTTTTTTGTGATGATACTGCTATGACTTGCGTTCATTATTATCTGTTTTCCTTGAGAAGAGAGTTCTTTTAGCTCTTTTTGCATATCAAACCATAATTGAAGTTCCTTTTCAGGATCAATTCCGGCTTTCCTGTATTTTTCTTTTTGTGATTCTTTATACTGTTCTGTAGCCGTAAATACCAAAACAGGTAATGAATCTAATTTCTTTGCCTCACCTGCACGCTTCAGTACATCATTAGTAAGTTCATTCTCTCTTAAAAACATATTAAAAACATCACCAGAATTATAAGTTAGCAACTGTGAGCGACTATAGGCTTCTTTGGGCAAATCATCACCTTGATACGGTTCTTTACCAAATATTTTGTTATAAATGCCCAAAATACCTAAATCCGCAAGTATAGATCCTATTCTAAATAATTTTGCTTGTCCTTTGGGAACCAATTCTTTTTGTGCTAATCGGTTCCATTGTTCAGGATGGCTTGAATCTATGAAAACAATTCCTTTCACTTCGTTTGGATAAAGGTCTCTAAATATCCTATTATAAGGACCTCCCATAGAATGCCCCACCAAAATGTAAGGAGGCTTCTCTCCAGTTTTCTCTAATAATTCATGAAGCTGACGTGCGTAAAACTCAGGGGGTCTATTATTACTGTTACTCGATTCGCTAAACCATTTTCCATCTCTATCATAGCGTATAACTCTCGTTTTATCTTTTAAGCCCTCTGCAATCCAATGCAGCATATCTGTATTTCCATGTGCCCCAGCTTCAATAATAACTGTAGGTAAAGATTTATTATTACCTTCTATTCTTGCATGGATGTTAGTTCCATTCACATTAACTAATTGACCTGGAGGAACTGGTTTCGGAGAAAATAATCGGTAAGACATCCCTAATAACAAGAATAATATGAGAATTCCTAGTATTAGTTTACCTAAAAACTTAAATATTCTTAAAATTGATTTCATGGTTATTTTCAAATTGATATCGGAAGAAGTGTCAGAATTGAATATTTTAAAAAAGCCTAAATTTTTTCTGTGTAAATATAGTATAGAGAATCTGTGAGGTGGACATGACTAGAAGTTTTCCGCAAATATAACAAAAAAGCCCTCTCAAAGAGAAGGCTTGATTTTTATTAAGACCCAATTGGCACGCAAGAGCAAACACAATCATAAATACCCTGATCCGGGTCACAAACGTAGATCGATTCGCATTTAAGATAGTATTTTGCAGGACATGTAATTGGAGTTCCTGCTCTCTGAACATTTTTCATTTGATCTCTTGTAATTTTCTTTAGATTTTTCATAGTTATTTATTAATGTATTAGTTTTAGTACCTATAGCTAAATAAAACCAATTACAAAATACCTGTATATTCTTCTTTACAACTGATCATTAATAAGTTATATCCTTCAGATCCACAGATCAAATTTTTCTTGTGTGTTGATTGTTACTGATTTTTATATTGAGTATACTTAAAAAATGCCAGTTTTAATATTGAGTATTTTACAAATACCTGGTACAAGAAAAGCTTTATAAAAAACATTGATATTTCTTTATTACAACAAAGAGATGTATAACTTACGTATTTCCACTCCTATAAAAAAACAGGTATTTTAACTCTTTTATTACTGCGATACAAATAGTTACTTAGACAACTCAAATTGTACCGAACAATGCCTCATGCTTCATATGGATGACTCTTAATAGAAGAGACTATAGTCCTTATATAATTCTTATTATCATCAAACTTAAAAAAAAACGATATGCCTAAAACAATCTTAAAAACCAATGAGATCACATTCGAAGAATCACTAATAAGTGATAAAAATAATTACGAACAAATGGAAGTGAGCCATGATTCCTACACCGGTCAATTCAGCTTCTTTATAGGTACAAAAGATGGTCAAAACCTACAAAAAGTAAAAACCATACACGGTATAGACGGCATTGGAAATGAAGCTGCTATGTTATCTGTACTTCGTAAAAAGAGACCTGTTGTTTCAAAATCAGATAACAATGAGCTTACCATATCTCTTGCAGCTAAACAGCAAAACCTAAATTCATCCAATGGTGAGACCTTAATTAGCGAAAACGATCCTTCCCCATTACCAGATAGAGACGATCTGATTGCAACCATGAAAAGCCAACCCCTCACGGATGGATGGGATATGGTAGTAGTTTATGGACTGACCACACTTAATAATGTGCTTGAGACTATTTACTCGGATCCTTCCGGGAAGGTTGTTAAAAATATTATACTCGGTACCAGTGACACTCCTTACCAAAGTAATTATGCAGTTGTAAATGTTCCAAATGTATTTAACGGTTTGTCATTAACGGTTTTGCAAACAATAAATATGGCCGTTGAAACACCTGTCCTGTCATTTGAAGCAGGTACAACCTCCAGCTCTAACTCAGCCATCCTCAATATGCCTATCAGCTCTATTATTTCTCAAAACTATGATTTTACGTTAGAGCTGATGAGTCCTCAACCAGAAAACATTTCTGGTTTTCAGAACGTAAATTCATGGTATAAAAGTACTGATGGTAAAACTTTTACTGAAGTTTCAGTAAACGAAGTATCTGGTGCTGACAAATCCAATTGGAACTTATACTATCTGAAAGCACAAGATTCTTCTCTAAATGCAGCATATAACAATATGGTCTATAGTCTTGCAAGTGTAAACACACCAACCAGCCAGCCAGATTTAGATCCCGGGTATGCCCTTCAGGCGATTGTACCTATATCAGGAGTTACAGGATCGGGCGAGGTACAGCCCGGTGATGATGTGATTAGTTTTGATGGTACAACTGGTACCGGTACTGCCATCGTACTTGATTTTCAAACTGAAAATGACCAAACAACATATACATTTACGCAGAATGGAAAACCTTACGATCCAACAATACAGGTAAATTCGCCCAACCACTTGGCCGATATTAAGAACTATTTTATTACAAATGTTTCTGCTATAGATTATTCACTTACAAGCATAACCAATGTATCTACCGACGGAACAGTACCACTTACCCCCAAGAATTTCAGGATACAGGCACAACAAATTAATGGGCAAGGCTGCCTTGCACTCTTTATTCAAACCAATGAAAGCGGTCTTGGAGAAGGAGGATCCAATCTTGTTTTTCAGGATGCTAATAATGTCTCCTTTATTCCTTTGTGTAATGAAGCCAATACAACAGTGATATTCTCTCGCGATTTTATGTCAAAATTTTATCTTCCAACGGGATTAATGCAGTGTGGCTATAGCGATGCTACGAATGTAGGAGATGAAAATGT
>CBFQYI010000195.1:0-8255 GCA_965720825.1 uncultured Chryseobacterium sp.
AGCAACAAATTGGTTTGGCAGGGTATCGGAAGTGGAATTTCTGTAGATTCTCCAAAAGCGAAACAGAGACAGATTCCAGAGATTATGGCTGAGATAATGAAAAATTATCCGCCACAAAGAAAATAAGATTTAAGTCATCCATTATATAAGCCGGTACATTTTGTATCGGCTTTTTTATGGATAAAATTATTAAGTTTTAAGTTTTGCCTAAAGCCATATATTCTGATGTATTTAATGAATGGGCTTCCTTCGTCTACGCTCTGGATTATAGCCCATCCCTATTGAATTGAAAACATATACCAATATTTAATCACAACATAATTCATAATTCATAATTCATAATTCATAATTCATAATTCATAATTCATAATTCATCACTCATTACTCATTACTTCTTGCATGCAGTGCATTTAAAATTAACAATTTTGTAATTTTTTATTCACAAAAATTGTGGTATTCTTGCTGAAACTTTATACTAAATATTAATTATGAAAAAAATCATTTTATTTTCTGTATTTGCAGGACTTGCCCACGCTCAGGCTCCTGCGGGATACTACAATTCTGCCAACGGACTGAGTGGCGCAGCACTGAAAACTGAATTAAGCAGTATTATCTCCAGCGGGCATATAGATAAAGGCTACAGCGGGCTTTGGACAGCCTATAAAACGACAGATATCGATAAGGACTACGAAAATGACGGGACTATCCTTGATATTTATTCTGAAAAGCCTGCAGGTAGTGATCCTTATAATTATACTCCGGGATCTGATCAGTGTGGGACATATTCTACTGAGGGGAATTGTTATAACAGAGAGCATATTGTTCCTCAGAGTCTTTTCAATCAGGCTTCGCCAATGGTTGCGGATATTCACTTTATCAGAGCTACAGACGGAAAAGTAAACGGAATGAGAAGTAATTATCCTTTCGGAAAGGTAGGAAGCACTTCTTTCACTTCACAGAATGGTTCTAAACTTGGAACATCTGCTTCTTCAGGATATTCAGGAACGGTATTTGAGCCGATTGATGAGTTTAAAGGAGATGTGGCCCGTATGATTTTCTATTTCGTAACCCGTTACCAAAGTAAACTTTCTACTTTCTCATCAGGAAATATGTTAGGAAGTTCTACATTCCCTGGATTACAGACTTGGGAACTTAATGTTCTACTGGCATGGCATAATCAGGATCCGGTTTCTCAGGCTGAGATCAAAAGAAATAATGCTTCATATACTTTCCAGGGGAACAGAAACCCTTTCATAGACAACCCGAATTATGTTAACCTTATCTGGGGTTCTCAGCAGCCTTCAGGTGACACTCAGGCACCTACTGCGGCGACAGGTCTGAATGTTTCAGGAACAACTTCCAGCAGCATTTCTCTTGCATGGAATGCTTCTACTGATAACGTAGGAGTAACAGCTTATAATGTTTACATGAATGGAAGTCTGCAAACGACTACGAGTTCAACTTCTACAACCATTTCAGGACTTACTCCTTCCACTACTTACAGTTTTTATGTGGTAGCGAAGGACGCGGCTGGAAATTCTTCATCGAATAGTTCAACGGTTTCCGGTACTACTAATTCAGGAGGTACTACTCCAGGAACGAACTGTGCCAATGAAAATTTTGAAACCATTCCTGCAGCCAATTCTACGTATACAACCAGAACATGGAGCAACGGAGGTATTTCCTGGACAGCAACGGATGCAAGAACAGACCAAACCATTAACAATAAAGCGATTACGGTAAGAAACGGTTCTTTAACTTCCGGAAGCTCTGCTAATGGTATTGGATCTTTAACGGTGACTACACAACTTAAATTCTCAGGAACCAATGGTACTTTTGATCTAAAAGTAAACGGAACTACCGTAGGAACTATTCCTTACAGTACTTCATCTACAACTACAACCATCAATAATATCAACGTTTCCGGGAATGTAGTGGTAAGTCTGGTTAATAATTCAACAAGTAACAGAGTGGCTATTGATGATCTTGCATGGACATGTTATTCCGGATCAAGTGCAAGAATGGCTCAAAATACAACTGCTGAAACAACTTCTAACAGTTTTAAAATTTCTCCGAATCCTATTACCAACCAGGAGATTTTTGTAAAAGGAGATCTTCAGAAGGTAAAAAAAGCTGAGATTTATAACCTTCAGGGGAAAACTCTTCAGACGATTGATCAGCCTTTCAGAAATGGAAACTCTATTAAAACAAGAAATCTTGGTCAGGGAGTTTATATTTTGAAGCTGGATCAGGTGACGATGCAGTTCCTTGTAAAATAATTCAAATACTGATTTGATATAAAAATGCCGGTTCTTTTGGGACCGGCATTTATTTTTTTTAAACTCTCGCAGATTGTGCTGATTAAGCAGATCTTTAACGCAGAGATTTTATTTTTCTAATGTTTTATTTTAGAGGGCAGAGAGGAATCAGCAAGCTAATCTGACTAAGCAAATAGTTTAATTTCTTTGCTATATTCTTTAGTTCAAGGAGATTTTATCCAGGTCCGGATATCCTGACCCTTTCAGAAGGTCTTTCCATTCTTTATTTTTGAATACGAAGAGATTGCAGCGGTATTCATCCGGTCTGTTATCTATTTTGGTTTCGCAGTAATAATAGAGCATATCTTTATTTTTCCAGATGGCGACTTCCTGTCTGAGCTTATTATGAGTCTGGATGATTTCATTGTCTCTGATTTCAGATTCAAAGCCTTCACGGATGGTATCAAAAGCGGGTTTCTGAAGTGTTTTATTTAAGTTATCCAAGAGTGCCGTCTTTTCTTCTTCTGTGTAGATATCTAGCTGATACATTCCTAATTCGTCCTCTTTTTCATTGGCAAGCGGACCGATTTCCTGATCTACTTTTCCAAAATGCAAAAGGACTTTATTGATATTTTTATTATTCTTTCCTTCTAAATCTATCCCGTTGAAATGTAATAATTCTTTTGATGAAAAAGCCAGCTTTTCATTTCCTATCAGCGTAACGTCAGTAGTACGTACAGCATCCTTAGCCGTTGCTCCGGCAGATTTTAGGATTTCATTGATATTTTGTCCTACAGCAACTTTAGCAAGATTGAAGGGCTCAGTCTGAGTACTTCCCTGTGTTTCAACCAAAGATTCAGTTTCTTTATTTTTCTGATGGCCGCATGAAGCAATTGTCAAACAGACCATTGGTATTACTATATATTTCAATCTTTTCATAATGTTAGTGTTAGTATGCAGTTATCAATAATAGAACAGAAAAAAAGTAATTCAAGTATCCGGAAATGCTTTTTTATTTACTGCTTTCTATTTTTAAACCATGCATTTAGTTCATATACTTATACCATGGAGAAGCAGGAGGTGTAGGATATTTCAATCCAAAAACTGCATTATTACGGTAGGCATTTTTAGTCACAGAAATGTATTTATTTCTTATTTTCCCATCATCTTCAATAGAAATACTTAATATGGAATAATTTTTTCCGTCATCCCAAAAGAAAGAAGTAGGATATGTAAAGGAATTTTTTTCATTTTGATTCCATGACACTTTTTCCGGAGAAAGTTTTTTAAGTTTTTCAAAAATGGGTTTTATCAGTTTGGCATCTACAGTTGCTTTATCTGTAATAGAAGCGGTGGGATTGCCATTCTTTTTTACTATTTTTTCTACAAATTCCAAAGAATATTTTTCGGCAGCATTGGTGTCCAGAGCTGCTACTTTTCCCTTGTATACTGTAATCCTTGTTCCCATGGTATGATCTAATGGTATATTTCCGTAGGTTATTCCTTTGTTTTCATCAGCATAATATTGAATGATATCGGTTTTTGCGGCATCTTTCAGAAATAAGTCTTTGTTTTCAAAATCATACTTCTTGGCATCCTCACCTAAGGAAACGGATGACAGGTCAAATGATTTATTTCCACAACAGATATTGATCAATACTACAAAAATCAATACCAGCACTCTTGCTTTTTTCCTCATGTTATATTTTCTAAAATTACTGATTTTGCCTTTCCTTAATTATTTTAGACCAATCACTAAACATTTTGGTAATAGTATTGGCATTGATTAAACTGAAAAAAAACATTCCCGTAAGTATCGTAAGCCAGCAATAGGCCAGTTTCACTCCATTTTTATCGGTAATAAAGAAAAGGATAAATATGGTGAGTGTTCCTACTATAAATGTAAAAAGCAAAGTATACATCAATACATGAATGGTGTACATATTGAATTTCAGCTTTCTAAAGATCCATCCTATGACTGCCATCGGAATAAGCAGCAAAATGGGTACTAACATCGCTCCGAAAATGGTTGCTTCCGGGTAAGCAGCTATTTTGTCTTCTAATCCGAAAAAAGTATTAAAACTGAACTCCATTATATTGTTTTTCAGAATCTGTTATTTCCAGTAGTGTTTTGTCTTTATAACCTAACATTTTCGCCAGGATCACATTAGGAAATTCATGAATTCCAATGTTATAAAGGTTTACACTGTCATTAAAAAATTCTCTTCTGTCTGCTATTTTGTTTTCCAGATCGGAAATTCTTTTCTGCAGTTCAAGAAAATTATTATTGGATTTCAATTCGGGATAGTTTTCTGAAACAGCAAAGAATGAAGAAAGCGCTTTTGATGTTTCATTGGCAATCTCGGTTCTTTTATCGGCATCAGTACTGTTATTGTAAAAAGTTCTGAGCTCTGTAAGGCGGGAAAGAAGCTTTTCTTCGTAGTTCATAAAGTGTTTGGCAACGGTGACAAGATTCGGAATCTCATCTGCGCGCTGTTTCAGCACTACATCAATATTTCCGTAGGCTTTATCAACATTAAATTTGAGCATGACCAGCTTGTTATAAAGATTGATCAAAAAGCTGATGATGACTACACCCAGCAAAATAAGTAATATGATAGCGACCGTCTGATTCATTATTGTGTAAGTATATAAATAATTATTAAAAAGATGATGAAACAGGTAAAGATAAACGACCTCAGCAATGGTTGATATTTATTCCAAACCGTAATTCCTGACGATGAAGTAATCCCGAGGATTTTATAATAATCGTCTTTTCTGATGAAAGGTACTCCGTTTTTAGAATCGGCATAGCCTACCAGCAGCATCTTCTGACCATCTTTTAAAAGAGTTTCTTTGTACCTTTTACCGCCATGGCTGCTTATATTGGTTTCTTCTAATAAAACCAGCTCTATACCTTCCGGTTCTACTTCTATGGTTCCTGTGTCATCTTTAACCCGGAAGGTATTGCATTTCGTTTCCCTGTGAATGGTTCTGTAACTTTCTTTGCCGTCTGAATCTCTGTCAATATCTTCAATGGTATAATAATATCCGATGCAGGCTTCATTATTTACTGGCGAAAATAAGGGATTCATCACTATTAATGTTCCTTCAATTTCTGCCAGTCCTTTTGCTACAGAATGGATCTTCGAGGTGGGAAGTGATGACTGCAGACGTAAAAAACGTTTTGAAGCAGTAGGCTTCATTAAAACAATAAAAATGAAGACAAAAAAAAGTAAAGGAAAAAATACGATCGCTTTCTCTGCGTAACTGTCATAGTTATTGGCAATTTCAGAAATATATTCATGCAGCGGCATTTTATCTTTGAAAATAATCCACAGAATAAAATAAATAAAGCCTGCAGCTATTATTCCTAAAATGCTATATACAATGTATGGTTTTCCCTTTTTAACTCCCATCTATTCTGTTCTAAAAACTGGTGGAAATATCTGAATTTTGTTTCAGTGTTTCTTTCTTTTAAAGATTGCTATATAATCTCAAATTCATCCTTCCCTTCAGGAATATAAAATGTTATGGGCAGAACTAATTCTTCCTCGCTTTCTGGATTTTCCAGACGTAATGCAGACATCATATCTGTACATTTTAACGCGGCCAACTTTCCGTATGCTGAATATTCTACCTGAATATCATCCGGAAGACTCTGTGCTTTATATCCATTCTGCATATCCGAAATGATACTCTGCATCCTCCCTTCTGCCTGGCTTTTGCTAAGATACATGGCTAAAGCGTTATTATTTTCTCTTTTTTGATATTGTGCAATGAACGAACTGTAATTGCCGCCATTAATCAACTTTATAATTTCGTTATACTTTCTGATTAGTTTTTCTTTAACGTCAAACTTAACGTCTTTAAGGTTCATTCCGTTTTGCCATGCCTCCAATTTATAAGGTACATCTGCTTCAAATGTACTTGCATGTCCTATAAAAGGTATGTTTTTATCGGGCTTTTTGGTAAAATATTCATCAAACTGTTTTACAAAAGCGTATTCTCCGGAAGCCATATCATAGAGATTCACTCTGTATCTTATGTAAGAATCTTCGTGTAACTCCTGATGCCCGTCCATGGGAAGTCCTTTCACTTCAATCGTTTGTTTACCTCCTTCCAGAATAAGATGATTGATGGGAAAATCTGATCTTGTCTGTCCCTCAATACTCAATGAAATTAATTCCACATCATTAATTTTGATCTGAAATGAACACATTACCGCACTAAAATCTATTTCGTAATAAGGTTTCATTTTTTATTTTTTAGGATAAGCAAGGGTAAAACTGTCTAGAATGGAGAATGTACCTTGATCTGAAGAATTTTCAACTCTGGTACCTTTCTTTACTACAATCAGTTTGGTATTGGTATATTTTGTATTGCTTTGCGTCAATTCCTGGGTTTGGGTTAAAAACAACCATTTATTTTTAGCTGATGCATCCCAGAAGTAGGCAACTCCTGTTTTATCAGTGGATCTTTTTTCCGGGTTACCATATGTTTTGGTAAGATAATCAACTAGTTTTTTTCCTTCGTCTTCTTTAGCAAGATTAAGTATAAACCCAAGATATTGATTATTCTGATAAGAGTTTACAAATAGGGCCAGGTTATTGTTGGAATAATCATATCCTTTGGGTACGGTATATTCAGAAAATGATACTGTTCCCAGCTTATAGTTTTTAATATCAGCCTGTTTATATGCTAATAGCCCGTAATTCGCTTCTGTTTCTTTTTCTCCCTTCATAATATTATCCGATACTTTTTCATCAAATTTTAAAGATTCCAGATCGGTTTGTCCGTTGCAGGACACAATAGCCAAAAAGCTAAATAATAAGATAAGATTTTTCATTGTATGAGTATTAATCATTTTTAATCAACGGAATATTTGCACTTATTCCAAAATAAGATTCTAATTCTTTTATAACATCAAAAGGAGGGATTACATTTTTAAAGTCTCCTTTGGCAATTTCATATTTCCCATTTCTGCTTTCCTGTACTTTATGCTTATTCTTTGCTATTTTAATAGCAAGACCTACACTTATTGTGACTACATATTGGGCATCAAGACCGTCAAATCCGAGAACAGGACGGTAATACAATCCTTTTTCATCGTAGTTGATCCCATGTCCATAGGTTATGGAAGCACTTCCGGAAGCTGATGCCTCAAAATAAGCCTCTGCTTTTATAACAGCCAGTGAAACTTCTCCCTGAATTTTTACTCCTACTTTCAATTCCAGTTTAAGTTTAGTCTTGCTCGAGACTTTAAATTCAGAATCTTTCAGTTTTCCTGCCGTATTAAATTTAAATTCGGATTCCACTTCTATCGTACTGGAAATAATAAGGTCCATAAAGATATCAACAGATGCCTTAAAGCCTGCATTATCATTCCCTACATCAATTCCGGATTTCAGTTTTCCCTGAATTTCCTGATACAATCTTGTTACTCCCGGTGCAGCTGTTCCCCCACTTACTGCTCCTGAAATCCCGAATACTAAAGCTCCCAGAAGATCAACTGTCATTTCAAGCCCAATCAATGGATTTGCTTTTAAGTTTATGGTTACATCTGTCCCAATAATGGCGTTATTATCTTTGGGATGTTTTAAAAGCCAGTTACCAGATAACTCCATATTAGGAGGTTTCACGGCAAAGCTTACCGGAATCCCTTTAGGAGAAATGGAACGTACTTTTCCTTTGGCCTGATTAAGAACTCCGTCTGACATTGCTCCTATGGAAGCAAATGTATCATATATTTTTTTAAACTTGGTTTCGTATTCGTATTTTAACTCTTTTTCCTGCTGGTCATTATTCCATTTTGCTTTTAAGCTGAAGGCTAATGATGCATCTTTTTGTTTCCATCTTTTTTCGGCTCCCATTTTCCCTGCTCTTTTCTGCAGTTCTTTATGCTCATGAGGGTCCATATTCATCCATTTTACGCTGAGATCATTGGTGAGGTTCAATGTAAAACTCAGTGTCCAGTTGATGTCCGGATAAGCCTTT
>CBFQYI010000196.1:0-8182 GCA_965720825.1 uncultured Chryseobacterium sp.
TTCCACCAGATAATTTTTTGCCTTGAATGGCGGAAGCGGCACTTCTCCCTTCAGAGGAACTTTTCCATGATCTCCCAACACCGGCCAGTCATTTTCCCATTGAACCGGCAACAACAACGGGACCCGCCCCACTCCGTTTCTATCCTGAAAAATGAGGGAATACCAGTTCCCTTTTTCATCATCTATCAAAGCACCCTGACCTGCGTAGGAAAATCCTAAAAAATTATCATCCAATATTACTTTTTTCTCATACGGACCTGTCACTTTATCAGCTCTGTAAACTACCTGGCGGCGTTTTCCATTTCTGGGCCAGGATATCATCATCATATAATATTTCCCGTTTCTTTTGATGATCTGGTTTCCTTCAAGAAGTCCGGTTTCCGAAGCATCTTTCTGAAATACCTCAGTTCCATCCGGATTTCCCATTACCTCATTAAAATCAGAACTCAGTTCAAAAACTTTGTTGGAAGTGAAGACATATACTTTATTATCATCATCGAAAAACAGTGAAGCATCGTGAAAATGCCGTGTTCTTGTAATGAGTTTCCATTTTCCTTTTTCAGGATTATCGGTCATATAAAAATAAGATCTGAAGGGCTCATCATTCGGAGAGAACAAAACGTAATACTTCCCTTTATGATAGCGTATTGAAGAAGCCCATTGTCCTCTGCCGTAAACGGTTCCGTTCAATAAATCATATTTTGAATTGTCATTCAGAGTTTCAAAAACATATCCGGACATTTCCCAGTGTACCAAATCCCTGGAATGCATTATCGGCGCTCCCGGCATCAGATGCATGGTAGTACTAATCAGGTAAAAATCATTTCCGTTTCTGGTAATGGATAAATCCGGCGTATCTGCCCAAATGATGGGGTTTGTAAATGCCGTACCCTGTTTTCCGGAAGGATTTACCTGGGCTGAAAGAAGATTCAGCCCGATAAACCCCAATAAAGAAACTATATAAGATTTTTTGATTGTCACGTTTTTGATATTTTGGTTTGATTTGATTCTTTTTCAATCTTAAACGGAAACACTTCGACAAGCTCAGTGTGACATGGCTAATACTTACTTAATTCGGTACAATATCATTAGATAAAGTGCTGTACAAACCAATCAAACTTCCTGTAAAGCCTCCTGCAACGTCCGTAGAAAGAATATCTCCTGAAACAGGTCCTCCAAGATTTTTATAGTTTTTACCATCCAGTGAATAATTAAAGCTATGTTCATCTTTATCAGCAACCACCTGCAGTTTAACCGTTTTAGACAATGAAATCTTCTCGCTGGCGATCAGCTTTGATTGTCCTTTTTCCGTTCTTTCCAATACGATGTAGAAATCTTTATCTTTTTTCGTTATTCCGAAAACATAATTGAATGTTTCACTTTGATAACAGGTAATTCCTGCCAGTTCTTTTTCTGATTTTGGCTTAAAATCCAGTGTTACAGAAGTTTCAAATGATTCATGCTGCAATCTGTGGAATAGTGCCGAAACCGGAGCCAATGCTTTGATATTGGTGGCAAAAGGGTTTACTTTTACGCCGTTTTTTGTAACCGTAATAAAGCTTTCACGAGGTCCGCGCATGGCAATCCATCGGAAATCAAGATTTTTATCGGTTAATTTGTCGTTATAGGTAAAGTTTCCATTGGGAAAAAATCCGTTTTGGCCGTTTTGATTCTGAACTCCAGCAGGTAATTTCAGTTTTGGTTTCATTGGAACCAGCCCGTTTTGGAAAACCGGGTATTTTCCGCTCCAGTCAACCGGAAGGATAAATGTTTCACGGCCTTTGTTGACTCTGTTTTTCTCGTTCGGACGTATTGCCAGAAATACTCCATAATATTGGCCTTCCGGTGTTTCTACCAAATCTGCATGACCTGCCCAGTCTACTTTTTCTTTTCGGTCTTTTGGGAAATAGCGCTGCGTCAGAATTGGATTATTATCAGCTGGAACGTAAGGTCCTTTGGGAGAATCGGACATAAAAATAACTTCACTGTGATTACCACCGGTTCCTCCTTCTGCACACATCAGGTAGTATTTGCCATTCTTTTTGTAAATATGAGGCCCTTCAATCCAGATGGGCTTTTGGGAAAGATCCACGCCACCGTTTACAATAATCTTATCCGAGCCCGCAACTACCTGGTCTTTTTCGAGGTCATAGTCCCACATCTTAATAACACGATGACCATTGTACTGTTCAGTACCTTGTGGCGGAGCATCGTTGTGAACAATATATGCTTTTCCGTCATCATCAAAGAAAATAGCAGGATCAATACCTTCAAAATTCAGTTTTTGAACTTCGCTCCATCCTTTTGACGGATCTTTTGTTTTTACGACCATATTTCCAATACCACCCGCAAACTGGGTAGTAATCATATAAAAATTATCGTTGTGCTTATTGTATTTGATATCCGGGGCATAAATTCCATGGGAAACGCCTGATTTTTCAACCTTAAGCTGGGAAGGTCTGTCCAAAACATGTCCAACCTGTTTCCAGTTCACCAGATCTTTAGAAGTAAAAATCGGGACTCCCGGAAACATTGAAAATGAGGAATTTACGAGATAGTAATCTTCTCCCTTTCTGGTAATGCTGGGATCAGGATAACAGCCCTGAAGGATCGGTGAGTAGAATTCGTCCGGCTTAAGAGGGTTGTCATTATATATTTTATCGTTTCCACGGTAGTTGAAGTCTGAGAAAGTTTGTGCAGAAATAGAAGTCACTGATAGCAAAGCTGCTGCTGCAAGTACATTCGTTTTATTCCTGAAGAAAGCTAAATTCATTATATTCTGTTTCATTGTTATTCTTTTTTATAGTTTTTAAAATGTATTTTTTTGAATAGGTGTTATTGTTCTTTTTAACGCTGAGTCCGCAAGTTTTTTAACTACTATCTTTTTGAGGTTCGCAAAGGCATTACACTCAGCTAGAATAATTCATATTTTATCATTATAATCGTTTACCGATCGTTAATATATTTTAAACGGTTTTCTTCCGGTTGATTATTTTAATCAATCCCCAGGCTGTAACATAGGATATTCCAGCAATGAAAAATATAATGTTGTAGCCTCCGTTGATATTTCCTGATTTTTTAAAAGTATCGAGAACAATTCCAATAAAGAGCGGAAAAATGATTCCTGCCGCTGAGCCAAGCATTCCGCCAAAACCAATGACAGAACTGACATAATTGTTAGGCAACTGATCTCCGACCGTGGTCATAAGATTGGCTCCCCAACCCTGGTGTGCAGCAGTAGCAAGGGCAATAATAAGGGTAATTACCCACATATTATCTACATATTTTGAGAACATGACCGGAACTACCATCAGAGCAAACAGTAACATCGTAAAGCTTCTTGCTCTTCCGATTGCCCAGCCTTTTTTAATCAGAAGGGATGAAAGGTAGCCTCCACCAATACTTCCGATCGTAGTTCCACTGTAAATGATAATCAACGGAAGCGATGGTTTTGTTAAATCCATTTTGAACACATCCGAGAAATATGCAGGCAGCCAGAACATGAAGAAATACCAGATAGGATCGGTTAACATTTTACCGATGGCAAATGACCATGTTACTTTATATTTGAGTAATTCTGATAAAGGAATTTTGTTTTTTTCCTCTGTTTTTTCATCCTGATCACTTTTTATATATTGCAGTTCTTCTTTGCTGAGATTTTTTGTTTTTGCGGGTATGGCATAGAATTTCCACCAAAGGATAATCCAAACCATGCCTAAGGCACCAATCCATACAAAAGTCTGTCTCCAGCCATAATGTCCCAAAATGAATGGAACAAGCAGCGGTGCTAAAATGGCTCCCACAGTTGCTCCCGAATTGAAAATCCCTGTTGCCAGCGCCCTTTCTTTTTTAGGAAACCATTCAGCCACAGATTTGATAGCGGCAGGAAAGTTTCCTGCTTCACTGATACCCAGTGTGCTTCTCGCAATGATAAACCCGATTGTACTTTTCACAAAACCATGTCCTATAGAGGCAAGACTCCATACAATAAGGGAAACCGCATACCCGATTTTGGTTCCTACCCGGTCTATAAACCTTCCCATCGCCAGATAACCAATGGCATACGTAGTGGTAAAGGCCATGACGATATAGCTGTAATCTTTTTCGTCCCAACTGAATTCTTTTTCCAGTACAGGTTTAAGCAAGCCCATTACCTGACGGTCAAGATAATTGATCGTAGTGGCGAGAAAGACGAGAGACAGCATCCACCATCTTATATTGCGGTTGTGAGGAGCCTGCATTTAGTTATGATTAAGTTGTTGTAATAAATTCTTTGTCTTTAGAGTCAGTTCTTCTCCATTAACATCTTTTCCAATGAGTGAGCTTCCCAATCCTGCCGCTACAGCGCCACCATTAAGCCATTCTCTGATATCTTCAAATTCTGCATTGATCCCTCCAGTGGGCATGAAATTCATTCCGGGGAAAACAGGCTGTACCGATTTGATATAGTTCTTCCCTAAAGCATCAGCCGGGAATATTTTAACCAGCATTAGCCCATTCTGATAGGCAATATTGATATCGGAAGGAGTAAAACAGCCCGGAATCAAAAGAATATTTTTTTCAAGAGCACTTTTCACCAGTTCTTCACTGATCACTGGTGTAATGATGAAATCTGCTTTTGCATGAGCATAATCATCCATTTCCTGTATGTTTTTCACCGTCCCGATTCCTAGCAGAAGTCCGGGAAATTCTGCATGCGAAATGGTTTTTAGTCTGGTGAAGTTTTCCAATGCCTGCTGACCTCGGTTGGTATATTCTATGACACGGATTCCTGCTTCGTATAAAGCTTTTATTATATTTCTTGAGATCTCAAATGATTCATTATAGAATAATGGAACTATTTTCTGGTCTTTTATTTTTTGTAGTATTTCACTCATAGTTTTTCGATATTAATGCTTTCATTAATGGTGTCTCCCTTTACAAATAGCTTTTTAAAAGCAACTTTTGCAGCATCTTCCAGAATCTGTTGTTCAGAATTTCCTTTTACAATTCCATGAATTAAAGCCGCCATAAAAGAATCACCGCTTCCTACCCTTTCTTCAATTTTGTCTGAATTATATTTTTCTGAAACCAAAAGCTGTTCATCAGCCAATAAGGTGGCAAAATAATTGACCTTTTCTCCATTTGTAAAGCGAATGTATTGGCAATCTTCTCTACATTTGGGAATTGTTTCTTGATTTCCAACGCTGTTTTCTTTGCTTGTTTCAGAAGATTTTCATCGTCAAAGCTTCCGTTAAGCTTATATTCAACAGGAATATTCAGGAACTTCTCAGCAGACCAGATATTTCCCATAAGTACGTTTACAAAAGGCATCAGCTCTTTAATTTTGTGAGGATTCTGATTTTGCCAGAGTAACGCCCTGTAATTCAGGTCGAGAGAAACAGTAATATTTCTTTCCCTGGCTTCTCTCATGATGTGCAAACATCTGCGAAATGCGTTGTCACTCAAAGCCGGTGTGATGGTACTGATATGCAGCCATTTTACCTCTGAAAATATCTCATCATCACTGAAAGTTTCAAAATCCGATTGTATAAAAACAGACGGAAAGCGATCGTAAACCACCGAAGCATTCTGCATATCTCCATCGGAAGAAAGATAAAATGTTCCTATTCTCCCTTGAGTTTTTCCTGCCAGAACTTCTATTCCTTTATTTTTAAGTTGAAATTCTAATTGGTTTCCAACAAAATTCTCAGGTAAAGCTGTTAACAATTTCACAGAATTTTCCCACTGGGAAAGTGCTGCCGCTACATTGTATTCAGCTCCGCCCACATAGATTCTCAGAGACTGCTCATTGAGCCAGTTTCCTTCGGAATCCGGAGCAAAGTGGAGAAGCAGTTCTCCGAAACATAATATCTTAGACAAATCCTGCATGGTATTAGATTTCAAAATAATTTTTTGTATTGTGATAACAGATATCCTGAATGATCTTTCCAACCCATTTTTCATCATCGGGAAGGAGGCCTCTTTCCATCTCATTTCCGAACAGATTGCATAAGAGCCTTCTGAAATAATCGTGTCTTGAGAACGACAGCAGACTTCGGGAATCGGTAAGCATACCGATAAAAGTGCTGATTAATCCAATATTTGAAAGCGTATTCATCTGTTTTGTCATTCCGTCAAGCTGATCCAGGAACCACCAGGCTGCCCCAAACTGCACCTTAGATCTGATTCCTCCTTCGTTGAAATTTCCGGCAAGAGCTACCAGAACTTCGTTAAATGCCGGGTTTAGATTGTAGATAATGGTTTTGGTCAGTTTTCCTTCTGTATTGAGTTCATCAAGCAGAATGCTCAGTCTCTGTGCATAATATTGTTCTCCAATGGCATCATACCCTGCGTTGGCACCCATTTTTCTGAACATTTCTGAATTGTTGTTTCGGGGTGCCCCTACGTGAAACTGCTGTACCCAGCCTTTTTCTGCGTACATTTTGCAAAGCTCTTTCAGCAAATAGCCACACAATGCATCCGGATCTGAAAATGAGGTAAGATTAACTTTTAGAAATTCGGAAAATTCTTTTTCAAGATTATTGTTCCATTTTGTTGTATCCGGGAAGTATTCAAAGCCATGGTCGGCCACTTTTGCTCCTGCTTCCACAAAATAGTTGATTCTGCCCTGGAGAGCATTCAACAAGTCAGAGGCTGATGTGATTGAAAATCCGCAGACTTTTTCAAGCTTTTTAATTCCTGAAAGATAGTGTTCAGGATTAATTATATTAATATAGGCATCAGGGCGGAAAGCCGGAAGAACAGCCGTTTTAAAGCCACTATCTTTTAAAACTTTATGATGAACGAGATCATCAGCAGGATCATCTGTGGTACATAAAGCCTGCACCTTAAAATTCTGAAGAATGGATTGTGGTAAAAAACCAGGTGTCTGCAGACTTTCGTTCATCTGATAATACACAGTATCTGCATTTTTTGACGATAAATATTCGCTGATTCCAAAAGGATTTTTTAATTCCAAGTGGGTCCAGTGAAATAATGGGTTACGAAGTGTATAAGGCACAACTTCTGCCCATTTCATAAATTTTTCCTGATCTGAAGCATTTCCGGAAATAAACGATTCATCAATGCCAAAATTTCTCATGGCTCTCCATTTGTAATGGTCCCCATCCAGCCAGATAGCGGTTGGAGAACGGAAGTTTTGATTGGCAGCAATAACATCCGGCTCAAGATGATTGTGATAATCGATCACAGGCATATCTTTGGCATATCCGAAATAGAGATTCTCTGCCTTTGCTGATTCAAGCAGAAACAATTCTCCGAAAACGTCTTTATTTTTAGTGGAATTACTCATTATTTATTGTTACAATCCTGGATTTTAATTGTCTTTTAGTTCTGACTTCATGAAAGCCAGCATTTTAAAAACAGGACCTTGTATGAAACCATTAAGGTCCTGTCCAAATTATTATATATGAAGAAATTAGTTTTTTATACTCCGCTAAATGCACTGAAACCTCCGTCAACGGGAATCAGGGCTCCTGTAATGAAACTTGCTGCATCCGAACATAGGAATTGTACAACACCATTCAGTTCTTCTACTTCTCCAAATCTCTGCATGGGTGTTTTGGCCATTACTTTTTTACTTCTTTCCGTTAAGCTTCCATCCGGATTCAAAAGAATTGCCCGGTTCTGATCACCAATGAAAAATCCTGGTGCTATAGCATTAACGCGTATTTTATCTCCGAATTTCAATGCCAGGTCAGAGGCCAGCCATTGGGTAAAATTGGTAATTGCCGATTTGGCTGCAGAATATCCGGCTACTCTCGTAATCGCTGAATAGGCAGCCATGGAAGAAATATTAATAATGTTACCGCTCCCCTGCTCAGCCATTGCTTTTCCGAAAACATAGCTGGGATAAACGGTTCCGTTGATATTAAGATCGATAACCTCAACCCATCCCTTCATATCCATATCAAAAAATGACTGTTCGGGAGATAAAGTGGCTGCCGGAATATTTCCACCAGCTATATTGAGCAAAATATCAATGCTGCCATACTTTTCTTTTATTTTCACAGAAGCAGCTTCAAGGCTTTCAATATCCATCACATTGGCTTCTACAGCAAGTGCATCACCTCCCAAATCTGTAAGCTCTTTTACACGGGCGTCCAGTGTTTTCTGGTTTCTTCCCAGAGACACAACTTTTGCACCAGCCACGATAAAACTTTTAGCAAGGCTGCCTCCT
>CBFQYI010000197.1:0-8169 GCA_965720825.1 uncultured Chryseobacterium sp.
CCAAAAATGAAGGCGATTTTTTATGTATTTGAATCAATTCTATCCTTGATCTACAAGAGCAGCCATGTATTCTCTGTTCATTCTAGCGATGTTTTCAAGAGAAATACCTTTAGGACATTCTACTTCACATGCTCCGGTGTTTGAACAGTTTCCGAAACCTTCTTCGTCCATAGCTTTCACCATGTTCAGAACTCTTCTCTTAGCTTCTACTCTACCTTGTGGAAGTAATGCATACTGAGAAACTTTAGCTCCAACGAATAACATTGCAGATCCGTTTTTACATGTAGCCACACAAGCTCCACATCCGATACAAGCTGCAGCATCCATTGCTTTATCTGCATCTTCTTTAGGAACTGGGATTGCGTTAGCATCCAGTGTATTTCCAGAAGTGTTCACAGAAATGAATCCTCCTGCTGCCATTACTCTGTCGAATGCGCTTCTGTCTACCATCAAATCTTTGATCACAGGGAAAGCGGCACTTCTCCACGGTTCAATAACGATAGTTTCTCCATCTTTGAACATTCTCATGTGAAGCTGACAAGTTGTAATACCTGTATCAGGTCCGTGAGCTCTACCATTGATGTAAAGAGAACACATACCGCAAATCCCTTCACGACAGTCGTGGTCAAAAGCGATAGGTTCTTTACCTTCGTTAATTAAGTTTTCGTTCAGGATATCCAGCATCTCTAAAAATGAAGAGTCTGTAGATACATCTGATATTTTATAGGTCTCAAACTGACCTTTAGTTTTACTATTTTTTTGTCTCCAAATTTTCAGCGTAAGATGTAAGCCTTTTTTTGCACTCATAATGTTATATTTATAGGTTGGAGATTATTTATAACTTCTAGTTTTAACCTCGATGTTGTCATATATCAATTCTTCTTTATGCAACACTTCCGCGTTGATATCGTTCCCTTGATATTCCCAAGCTCCGACGTATTTGTAGTTTACGTCATCTCTTTCCGCTTCTCCGTCCGGAGTTGAATGGTCTTCACGGAAATGTCCACCACAAGATTCATTTCTGTGTAGTGCATCGATAGCCATTAATTGTCCAAGTTCAAGGAAGTCCGCTACTCTGAATGCTTTTTCAAGTTCAGTGTTCATACCTTCTCCTTCTCCTGGTACTTTTACATTTTTCCAGAAATTGTTTCTTACTTCTTCAATTTCTTTGATTGCTTCTCTTAATCCTTCAGGGGTTCTTCCCATTCCAACTTTATTCCACATAATGTTTCCTAACTGCTTATGGAAATAGTCTACAGAGTGAGTTCCTTTATTATTTAAGAAGAATTCAATTTTTTCTTTAATTCCTTTTTCAGCCTCATCAAACGGTGCTGAATTAGTAGGAATAGTTCCTGTTCTGATATCTGCAGAAAGATAATCTGCAATTGTGTAAGGAAGTACGAAATATCCGTCAGCAAGACCTTGCATCAATGCGGAAGCACCCAATCTGTTTGCCCCGTGATCTGAGAAGTTAGCCTCACCAATTACGAAACAACCAGGGATTGTAGACTGAAGGTTATAATCAACCCATACACCACCCATTGTATAGTGAACTGCAGGATAGATCTTCATTGGAGTTTTGTAAGGATCATCAGCAGTAATTTTTTCGTACATTACGAATAAGTTACCGTATTTCTCCTCTACCCAGCTCTTACCTAAATCATAGATCTGCTGATCTGTAGGATTATGAATATGTTTTTCGATAGCGGCTTCTTTACCTTTTTTCATGATCTCTGTAGAGAAATCCAGGTAAACACCTTCCTGAGTATCATTATTTTCAATTCCGAATCCAGCATCACATCTTTCCTTAGCTGCTCTGGAAGCAACGTCTCTAGGTACAAGGTTACCGAATGCAGGATATCTTCTTTCTAAATAATAATCTCTATCTTCTTCTTTAATATTTTCAGGTCTTAATTTACCTTCTCTGATCGCTACTGAATCTTCAATTTTCTTAGGAACCCAGATTCTTCCTGAGTTTCTTAATGATTCAGACATCAAAGTCAGTTTAGACTGCTGTGTTCCGTGAACAGGGATACAAGTAGGGTGAATCTGTACATAGCAAGGATTTGCGAAGTAAGCACCTTTCTTGTGAATCTTCCAGGCAGCAGAAACGTTGGATCCCATTGCATTGGTAGAAAGGAAATATACGTTTCCATATCCTCCCGAAGCAATTACCACTGCGTGAGCAGAGTGTCTCTCAATTTCACCTGTTACAAGGTTTCTTGCGATAATCCCTCTTGCTTTTCCGTCAACAATCACAAGATCTAACATCTCATGACGGTTGTACATCTTGATTCTACCTTTACCGATCTGACGGCTCATTGCAGAATAAGCACCTAATAATAGCTGCTGTCCTGTTTGTCCTTTTGCGTAGAACGTTCTTTTTACCTGAACCCCACCAAATGAACGGTTATCCAGCTGACCGCCGTAATCTCTCCCGAAAGGAACCCCCTGAGAAACACATTGGTCAATAATATTTGCAGAAACTTCAGCTAATCTGTAAACGTTGGCCTCTCTTGCTCTATAGTCACCACCTTTGATTGTATCGTAGAATAATCTGTAAGTAGAGTCACCATCTCCCTGGTAATTCTTAGCTGCGTTGATCCCTCCCTGAGCGGCAATAGAGTGCGCTCTTCTCGGAGAATCCTGGTAGCAGAACGCTTTTACGTTATATCCTTGCTCAGCCAATGTAGCTGCAGCAGAACCTCCTGCCAAACCTGTACCTACAACAATAATATCAATCTTATCTCTGTTGTTTGGTGCAACAAGGTTCATATGGTCTTTATGATTTTTCCACTTGTCTTTAAGAGGACCCGCTGGAATTCTTGAATCTAATTTACTCATACTAGTATATTGATATTATTGAGTTATAAAATGGAAAACTGCTACGATGATGAATCCTGCAGGGATAAGGATTGAATACCATGTCCCGAAAGCTTTGATCACCGGCGTATATTTTGGATGTCTTGCTCCGATAGACTGGAATGAAGACTGGAATCCGTGAGCTAAGTGTAATCCTAGCAAAACAAAAGAGATCACATATAAAGCCACTCTCCAAAGATCGGCAAACTTCTCATGAAGTTCCGGCCAGAAACGTTCTGCATCAGGAGTTAATCCTTCTACATACTTGTAATTAATTTCATGTAGCCAGAAATCATATAAGTGAAGCGCCAAGAAAGCTAAAATAACAGCTCCTGAAATAATCATATTTCTGGACATCCATGAAGAATTCACTGATGCGTTGTTTGCTGCATACTTTATCGGACGCGCTTTATTATTCTTGATCTCAAGTACAAATCCCATTACAAAATGGAAAATTACTGCAAAACCAAGAATAGGCTGCATTAAGAACTGCACAAAAGGATTATAGCCCATAAAGTCAGATGCTGTATTGAATGCATCCTTGTTTAGAACTGATAACAAATTGGTTGTCAAATGCAGTATAAGAAAAATCAGCAAAAATAGAGCTGATAATGCCATAGCGTATTTTCTACCTATCGTAGAACTCGTTAAACCTGCCATATAAGTTTAAATTTGAATTTCCACAAAATTAAGAAAGTTTAACAATATCGAAAAGTGAGAAATCTCACAAATAGACAGTTTGTAATCTTTCTAAATAAGATTTTCACCCATTATAAATACAGGAAAATGGCTAAATTCAGAACCATCATTTCAGATCATAAATCTTATTCCTGAAAACCACTTTTTGAATGGTGGGTGACAAGGTTTTTATCTCAAAATGATCTACTCTCCTGGAAGCACAATAGGGATTGACTATATACTGTAAAATCTTCGTCTTATTTTTCATATCCGAAATCCAGAAACAGACTCTGGCCCCATTTTTCACTGAAAAAATTTTGTTCCTGTTAAAATGATGAACCAATATCTCTTCCTTCTGATTTTCAAAAGCCGTGATTCCGCTTCTTATCATTAAAAATAGTAATGCTGCCATCATCAATCTCATCGTATTTTTCATATTGAATTTCAGTATAGCTGCTCTTAGTAAATAGACAAATATTGCTAATGACATTACTTCTATTCCGTTCATGGAAATATTTTCAAAGAACAGCATATCAACCTCAGAAAACCAGTGGATTACCTCCAGTAAAATCTGAATAATCTTATTATATACACCATTTATAAGTTCAATATCAACTCCAAAAGAAATAAGAACCGTTATTAAAAAAGAGAAAATAATAATGATCTCAGAAAAAGGAACGATAACAAAATTGGCAATGATTGATATCAATGAAAACTGATGAAAATAGTACAACACCAGAGGAAGTGTTGCCAACTGTGCGGATAAAGATATTGTAATCGTGTTAAACAAGAGTTTTTTAATATAATTATCCTGTTTTGGGAAGTATTTCAACAGAGGCTGATTCAGCCAATAAATCCCCAAAACAGCTAAAAAGCTAAGCTGAAAACCTACATCAAAAAGCTGCTGCGTATCTCCGATTAGAATAAAAAAAGCAGACAAAGCCAGTGAGTGAAGCAGATCCGGCTTTCGCTGAAGCAAAACAAAAATGAAATAAACGCTCAACATGATGCAAGACCGTAATACTGAATTACCAAATCCAATAAAAGCGGCGAATAACCAGATAAAAATCAAACTGAAAATAACAGCATATTTTCTGAATTGTAAAGGAGCAAACCGGATCAAAAAAAAGTAGAACATTCCAAAAATAACCACAATATGAGTTCCGGAAATAGCCAGAAAATGAATCAGCCCTGATTTATTGAAATCCCTGATAGTGCCTGCATCAATTTCTGTTCGGTCTGCCAGAATAATACCTTTCAGAAATTCCTTAGTTTTTTCTGAAAGTTCTGTCTTATCAATTTTCTTAAGAACTTCAAACCTATATTGCCTAAGCTGATCTGCCAACGTCAAATCATCCCGTTCTGCAGATATAATTTCTTTTGAAAGATAAACCTGGTAATCAATATGTTTTCTTTTCAGATATTGAGCATAATCAAACTGAAAATCATACGATGAAACCTGAGGTTTTTTAATGTAAGCCTCAGCTTTGTAGTAGTGAATAAAATCCAATTCTTTTCTATCCTTAGGAACATAAAAAATTGAATTGAAGCATTCATTTCCTGCCTGTGCAATACCTTCATATTTTCTATATTTTTCCGAAGAATTTAATTTCTGAGAGATCTTAAATGAAACCGTTTCATGCTTCTTGACCAGAAGCTTATCAACTGGTGAAGAAGTGTTATAGAAATGAAGGACAATTCCTGCTCCAAACAACAGAAGCATCAGGAAAACTGTTTTGGCTTTATGCAGAAGATAAGAATGAAAACAGATTAAAATCAACAATATTGAGCAGATTATTTCCACTCCATCAACAAGGGGCTCTGACAATACCACTTTATCCTGAAAAAGAATCCCAAGAATAAAGCATATTGCCAGAATAAGAAGAGGTTGTTTGTTCAAGATCCATTAATTACCCCTTTAAAATAGGCAATGAATGAGAAATTCATGATCTCTTTAAAAACTAAATAAGCGCTCTGTCTTCCATAAAAATGTTAACAGAACGCTTAATTTTTTTTTATAAAAATTACATTTGAAAGTATACTATTTCTTTTTCAAAAATTTATCCGTCAAACGTTTCGTTTCTTTGATATAAAATAAAGGATCTTTCCCATAATCTTCATATTTGAAATCACCTGCTTTTTTAGGAACAGCAGGCTCTATTTGTGTTCCTTCATGCCATTCATTGAATGATGTAATGCCAATGAACTCCGGATTTACTTTACTGGCAGCATCAAACATTTTCTCATAATATTTCCCATTGTCTCTGCTTTTGAAATTTGCTTCATTCCAAGGACGGATTCTTGTATCGGAATACCCCGGCCCAACACAAGGAATAAAAATCAGATGATGATCTTTAGCATATTTGGCCATAAAATCCCAATTAGCCGTTGTACTTCCATATACAAATCCTTCGCTGGCAAAATAGGTATAGAAACCATCAAAGCCTGCCGAATCAAAAAATTTAGCATCATCTTTCTCAACCCAAAGTCCGACATAAAGAGCATCTAAATCCGTGTTTCTGACTGTTCCCTCTCCATCTTTGGATAATACTTTCATCCATTCTTCTTTAGGAATTTTGTAGCTGTCATACACATAAAACAGAGGTTTCCCTTCTTTTTTATAGAATGCATGATGATGAGAATACGTTTTTACCAGGTAAGAAAGCTGCTCCTTTAATTCTGAAGTATTTTTATAAAAGGGCTCAATGTGAAATGCTATTTTTAAATCAAACCGATCTGCAATATCCAGGTATTTGATAAGACTTTTATCCGTAAACGAATCTTTTCCCAACCAGCTTACAACAACCACTCCTATTCCGGAGTCTTTGATCATTTTCATATGCTGTTCGATGGTTTTCGAATCATTGGAACTGTAGTTGCCAAGGGCAGGGTAAAAATTTGCTCCGATATCATCTCCTCCTTTATGATGCCCCAGATTATTCCATTTCGGATTGCTCCAGTGAGGAAGAATCTCATGATTCCAGTGCTGATAACCTCCGTCCGTTGCCGGATTGGCATACCAGCCGTAATAAAATATCTGAACTTTATCTCTTGCACTGTTCTGCTGGGCAAAACTGTTTGTGAAAAACAATGTAAAAGTCAGGAATAACAGAAAACGGTTACAATAATTCATAGTTAAAAATTAAATAATCAGAAACTCGGTACAAACTATACTTTCAATATCACCTCAGCAGCATGATCGCTGGCTCCTTTCCCACCAAGTTTTTCTCTCAGAAGATTATATTCATTCAGAACCTGATCCCTTTTCTCTCCTGACAAAATTTTATTGAGTTCTTCTACCAGGTTTTTGGTATTCAAATCATTTTGAATCAATTCTTTCACCACTTCTCTGTCCATAATCAGATTAACCAAAGAAATATAATTGATATTTTTCACCAATCTTTTAGCAATAGCATAGGAAATTTTACTTCCACGATAGCAAACCACTTCAGGGATATTCAGCAAAGCGGTTTCCAACGTAGCTGTTCCGGAAGTCACCAAAGCAGCTTTTGAACATCTTAGCAGATCATAGGTTTTATTAGAAACAAAATGAACATTATCATCTACATATTTCTGATAAAATTCTTTTGGAAGACTTGGCGCTCCGGCAATCACAAACTGATAGTTTTGAAATTGAGGTCTTACGGAAAGCATTATTTCAAGCATTTTTTCTACTTCCTGCTCTCTGGAGCCCGGAAGCAATGCAATGATTTCTTTTTCATTCAACCCATGCTCCGATTTGAAACTTTCAATGCTTATTTCCTTAAGATCCGAAATAGCATCCAGCAAAGGGTGACCTACAAAATGAGAATGCACTCCATGTTTTCTGTAAAAGTCTTCTTCAAATGGAAGGATGACCATCATTTCATCCACATATTTTTTGATAGTCTCTACCCTGCCTTCTTTCCATGCCCAAAGCTGTGGAGAAATATAATAAACAACTTTGATTCCCAATTCTTTGGCAAATCTTGCAATTCTCAGATTAAATCCAGGATAATCCACCAGGATCAAAACATCAGGCCTGTTCTTCTGAATATCCTCTTTACAGAATTTAATATTATTCAGAATAGTACGAAGGTTCATCACCACTTCCAGAAATCCCATAAAAGCAAGATCACGGTAATGTTTCACCAACGTTCCTCCCTGAGCTTTCATCAGGTCGCCACCCCAAAATCTGAATTCCGCTTGGGGATCCTTTTGTTTTAAGGATTTCATCAGATTGCTTCCATGCAAGTCACCAGAAGCTTCTCCTGCAATAATATAATACTTCATTTCTATAGTAAGGATAGAGAACAAATTAAGATAGATATGATCTTAATTCGTAAATTTGTTCAAAGATAATGATAAAAAATGTCAGAAGAATTTGAAATCCGGAATAAAGTTGCAGAAAGCGGCCTTATCAATTTTGACCTTACCACTTTACTACCAAAAGGGGAAAGAAAGGGCATAGACCTTAAAGATTTCCTTTGGCAGGAAATGATCCTGAAAGAAAAAGATTTCCGTGAAAAGGTAGATGCAATCGATACTGAACAATATAAAGACACTTATATATACATTTACAATTCTGTAGACACTATTATTCCTCTTTGGGCTTATTTTGTTTTAACAGCAAAGATTACCGATGTAGCA
>CBFQYI010000198.1:0-8164 GCA_965720825.1 uncultured Chryseobacterium sp.
GGATTTTCTTTTATTGAATTCTTTTTCAGTCAAGGTTTGCTTGTTTTCAAACAGCTCTTTCAGTTTGATATCCTGATACTTTCTGGAAGCAGTACAGGTTCCTTCCGGAGAAAATTCTTTGCTAAGTGCCAGAAGTTTTTTGGGACATGAGCTTCCATATTTCCCTTTTGCTTCTTTCTCAAACTTCAAAACTTCATTGGATGTCCCTTTTACGGTATTGAAAGGCACTCCCAACGGCGAAATATTACTCAGATAAAAATCCTCCTCTTTTGATTGTACAAGTAGATTTCGGGTTTCTGTATCTACCGATGTTGCTTCGGGTACCAGTAAAAACGGTGAGCCCCATCCTACGCTGTCTACGCTATAATTAGCCAATAAAAACTCGTGTTCTTCAGAAGTTCCTACTCCACCCTGAACGGTGATTTTCATTTCTAAAGCCTCGGAAACTATATGTTTTCCTTTTTGTTCCAAAGCAGCCGTCATTAAGGTGTGAGCTGATTGAATCAGATCATTTTTTTTCTGCTTAAATTCTTCCATGATGGGCCCAAGAAGCATTCCTTCAGTTGCAAAAGCATGACCACCGCAATTCAATCCGGATTCTATTCTGTATTCGGAAACCCATAATCCTTTTTTAGCCAGAAAATTTCCCTGAATCATGGCAGAACGGAAATCGCTTACTTTAAGGATAATTTTCTTTTTAATATTTCCGTTTTCGTCCGGGAAAAAATCCTCAAACTCTTCCATGTAACTATACAAACGAGGATTCATTCCTGCTGAAAGAACCATTGATGATGATAATTTACTTTTGGCAAATCCACGCAGTGAAGCATGAGCATCGTTGTACATCACAGGAAGCTGTTCATTATTCTGATAATTGTCTTTATCCACTTTCGTCATGATATTGACATCAATACTTCCCGGTTTTAAATTGGATTCTATGAAGTTTTTAATATTGGAACTCCAGTTCTCTTTTTGATTGATTAAATTTTGAAGACTGTTTTTAAGATCTGAAGTATTCGGAAGCATGGCCATGAAATCCTTCAAAGCTTCCTTGTTTTTGCTGATTTCCTGTTTGAAAGATTCAAATTTTTCATTCACAATATCATCCACCATATCCAGATAAGCCGTAACTCTTCTGGCTCTGTAATCTTCTGTTTTTGTTGAGATCCCGAAATAGTCAAGATTGAACTTTTTATTATAAAAGTTCTTCATTTTCTCCAGAATCTCATCATCAATAATAGAGATGACGGAAGATATTCCATAATGGGCAACACGAATCGGGCTGTCTATTGTGTAAGCCAGACCCATTACCGGAATATGGAAGTTGTGCAAAGGTTTTTTTGTCATAAAGTTTTGATAAAAGTTCTTTTGTTATTCATCTAAAAATCCTTTACAACTATTCACTGCTTAAAAATATTATTTTAAAATGAATTATGCATTAAATAATATTCTGTATTGTGAAAAACATGTCAAATGTCATTCTTTTGAATTGATTTCTGTGAATTTATTACTAATCCACCGTTAATTATATGACTACCACATCTGCTATAGTTTTTTTTGCTATATTTATTAGTTGAACGATAACCATCCTATGGAGAAAAAATAAAGGATTATTTGCCGGAATAATCGCTGCTTTTATTGCTTTTTCTTCTTCCATTATAATGATTGGGGCCTTGGTCGCAAGGGAAATTGCAGAAAATATTTCCGACGCGACAGGTGATATTTTTACTATTGATTCCCATATCAAAGAACATATTATAACAGATCTTTTGTTTCTTGGTATTACCGGAATTGCGTATATATTTCCCCTCAGAAAAATTAAAAATGAGCATTTTTCATTTATTATTCTTTTGGTTTTTATGACTTCAATATTTGTTTTTGGCAGTGATTTGCTTGTCCAGTTTGAAGCAATGAAAGTAGAGAAACTTGATGGACAATTTGGGTTTTATATTTTTGAAAAAACGGCCTATACCAGTTTAATATATCCTGTTGTTGGCCTTATTTATGACAGATACAGAAGAAAACTTAAATGATAACAAATAAAATATATGCATTAAGCTTATTTTTAAGCTCTATATGGACTTTTTCCCAAAATGTCAATGAAGATCTTATTCACTACTTAAAAGAGGCGGAAACAATTCTTATTACCAGTCATGAAGATCTCAGAATTGATATTGAAACGCCTGGTAAGAGTAAAACAATTTACAGAGACTTACTGAAAAATGGTGTTCCCAACCATGAAATTATCATAAATAAAGTAGTATTAACTCCTGAATCCAGACAGGAATTAATAGACATCATAAAAGGACAGAAAATTGTAAAAGCCTGGGATGGAGCTTTTTGTTTTGAGCCGCACAATACTTTGTTCATTTATAAAGAAAATCAATGGAAAAATATTGAGTTATGTTTTGGATGTAAACAGTACGGCCACAGCAAAAATGTACCTGTTAATAGAGAAGAATTTTTGCACAGTCACCAAGACTGGATCAATCTTGAAGATTTTTTCAGAAAACAAGGGGCACAGTGGGAGGCTCCAAAGAAGAAATAAAAAAGATCAGCGATTGACTGATCTTTTTTATGTTACAATGATGTTTTAATGCTATTCAGCTTTGTTTTTAAGCATCATCAGAAGGCTGTACGCACCTTTCTGTACAATTTTCTTATCCTTTAAAAAATCAGCTTTTAATACCTCAGTAAACTGGCCATCTGAAATTCCGGTCACTATGGGAATCATTTTGTAATTGGATTTTCCAAGGTCTTCAAAAACATAATTTTTATTTTCAAAAGAGACTACCGCTTCGTTGGGAAGTCCCATTGTATAGCGGCTGCTGATATTCACTTCGGCATTCACGTACATTCCTTTTACAAATTCTGTATTTACAGAAGATAATCTGGCGATTGCCGTTGCAGAACCTCCATTTTCAATACTTGGAACTACGCTGACAATTTTGGCATTGAATTTCACATCCGGATTCTGATTGTTGTACACCAAAATTTCCTGCCCTACTTTTACATCATTCACATCATTTTCAAAAACTTTTAATTCTAAAAGCAATCCGGCCGGATTGATCAGCTCAAACAAAGTATCTGCAGGATTAATATACTGTCCGTTATTCACAAGAATTTTGCTTACAAAACCTGTAAACGGAGCATAAACGTTGATCTTACTTCTGATATTTCCGGTAGTCAGACCTTTGGCATTAATTCCGATGATTCTCAGCTTTTCCTCAAGCCCTTTTAAAGTAGCATTCAATGTAGAATAATCTGCCTGAGCGGTCTGCATGGTCTTGTCACTGCTGGCTTTGCTTGTATTCAAATCTTTCTGACGGTTGAAGTTCAATCTTGCCGCTTCGAGCTGAGCTTTTGTCACCAGATAATCCTGCTGCAATTGTATAAACTGAGGGTCTTCCACTACTGCAAGCACTTGTCCTTTGCTGAAATGACTTCCATTAATGATATTGATCGATTTGATATGTCCACCCATAATACTGGAAACTAAACTGATATGCGATGGTGCAATTTCTGCCTTTCCGTTTAATCTCACCAGTTTTTCCATATTCCTGTTCTGAATACTGGTTGTTGTTAATCCTACAGACTGAATCTGTTTTTCTGTAAGATGAACGGAGTGTTTGTCGTTCTTAGAAAATTTCGTGTTTTCATACACCGCTTTTTCCTCCTCATTTTTTCCTGAACATGAGGATAAAGTAAGGATGAAAGCAAGGCTGTATAGTGATATATTCTTGAAATGCATGATGGTATTATTTTGAAATTAAGAATTGAAGTTCGGCTCCAATCTGATTAAGTTTTTCCAGCTGATCAATATAATCTGCTTTGGTTTTTACGGCCTGATTCACCAGTATTACCCAATCCAGATAATCTATCTCTCCTACTTCCATCTGTTTCTGAGCGGTTTTTAGGATAGTTTCGGACTTTGGAAGCTGTTTTTTCTCATAATTTTCGATGATCTGCTGTTGGTTCATATAATTACCCAACTGTTGTTTCAATCTGTTTTTAAGCTCAATTTCTTTTCTCTGATATTGATTTTCGGAGATAGCAATTTTAGCTTGTGCTGCCTTTGTCAAAGCTCTCTGTCCCTTCGTAAACAATGGAATTCCCACTCCTACCTGAACTGAGTTGAAACGATTGTTATTGATGTTTTTCATACTCTGATTGGTATATCCTATAAGAAGATCAGGAAGCAGTCTGCTTTTCTCAAGCTGTACTTCTGCCTCTCCCACTTTAATTTGTTGCTGCAGATATTGAAGTTCAGGATGTTGCTTTACCATTTCTTCTGAAATCTGAAGCACAATATTCATCGTGGGTTGGTCTGCAATAGGTTGATAAGGTGTTGTAGACTGTAGTAATAATTGAAGCTGAAGCTTTGCGATATTCAGATCATTTTCAAGGGTATTCAGTTGGATTCCTATCTGTTCTTTCTGAATTTCTGCGGTGGATTCCTCCAGAATATTAGCTTCTCCTTTTTTTAATCTTAATCCGGCCTTATCTGCAAAATTATTGTAAAGCTGGCTGATGTATTCCAGGACTTTTTTCTTTTCCTGAAGCACCAGTATCCTGTAGAAAACGTCTGTAACTTCTTTGGTAAGCTGTGTTTTGGTCAGATTCTGATTGATGACACTGGCAGACCACTCGGCATCCAGCATTTGTTTTCTTTTCGAATAGACGGTCGGAAAGCTGAACCTTTGAGAGATTCCGAATGAATTATCCGTTTCCTCACCTTGAATTTGACCAAATCCTCCGGTAATTTCCAGCTGGGGAATGTCCAGATAGCTGGCTTTTAGTTTTTCCTGATAGTCGGACACTAATTTTGAATTTTTAAGAGTACCGTTCTGCTGGTACGCTTTTTCCAAAGCCTGATCATAAGTAATGTTTTCCTGAGCCTGATCAATTCCGAAGACCATTAACAACAGGAAAACAGACAGTTTTTTATAGTTGAGTTTTTTTGAGAATTTCATTTTATCTTTATTAATATGTTCAAACAAGACGTATAAAATTGGAAGGACAAACAAGGTTAAAAGGGTCGCAAGCATTAGCCCTCCGATGACTACAGTTGCCAAAGGTCTCTGTACTTCTGCTCCTGCACCGTTGCTGATTGCCATGGTAAGGAAACCCAGTGAAGCCACAAAAGCCGTCATTAAAACCGGACGAAGCCTTATTTTTGTGCCTATGAGTACAATTCTGCTGGTGTTGGTTATTCCATTCTTTTTCAATCGGTTAAATTCTGATATCAAAACAATTCCATTAAGTACTGCAACTCCAAATAAGGCAATAAATCCTACCCCAGCACTGATGCTGAAAGGCATTCCTCTCAATGCAAGAAAATACACACCTCCTATCGCAGATAAAGGAATAGCGGTATAGATCAGGAGACTGTGTTTTACAGAACCGAAAGCAAAGAATAAGAGCAGGAAAATCATCACTAACGAAATAGGAACTGCGATTCCCAGTCTGGCTTTGGCTTCATTTAAATTTTCAAAAGCTCCTCCATAAGAAATGGTGTATCCCGGAGATAATTTCAGGCTTTTATCTGCTTTTTGCTGAAGTTCTTCCACGATACTCTGAACATCTCTTCCTCTTACGTTAAAACCTACAATAATCCTTCTTTTGGTATCTTCCCTCTGAATCTGGTTCGGACTGTTTTTCAGTTCCACTTTAGCCAGTTGCGACAAAGGAATCTGTTCTCCCGAAGAGGTAGGAACCAGAAGATTTTGGATGCTGGTAATATCTTTTTTATGCTCATTATCCATTCTAACAACGATATCGAACTTTTTTTCACCTTCATATAAAGCGCCTGCAGTTTGTCCGGCAAAAGCCATATTGATCACCCTGTTGATATCTGCCACTGAAATATTGTATCGGGACAGTTCCGAACGGTTATAATCAATCACAACCTGTGGAGCGCCTACTACCGGCTCGATATATAGATCCTGTGCCCCTTTTACAGTGTTAATAATGCTTCCTATTTTTTTCGCATACGTGGCAAGACTGTCCAGATCTTCACCGTAAATCTTGCAGACTACATCTTGTCTTGCACCCGTCATCAGCTCGTTGAAACGCATCTGTACCGGAAACTGGAAGCTGGTGGTGAGTCCTGGGATAACGCTTAATGCTTTGCTCATTTTGTCAGAAAGTTCAGGAAATGTTGTGGCAGAAGTCCATTTCTTTTTAGGCTTTAAAACGACGATCATATCTCCGGAATCCATAGGCATAGGTTCTGTAGGAATTTCTGCACTCCCAATTTTCATGACTACTTTTTCTACTTCAGGAAACTGTGTTAAAAGGATATGCGCTGCCTGTGTAGTGGCTTTCTTGGTTTCATTGATATTACTTCCCTGAAGAATTCTCATTTCAACGGCAAAATCGCCTTCCTCCAAAGATGGGATAAATTCTCCACCCATTCTGGAAAGGGTAAAAACAGCACCTGCAAACAGGATCAATACACCAATGATGATAGTTTTTCTGAATTTAAGAGCTTTCATCAGTAATTTCTGATGCCCGGTTTCCACTTTACCCATGACGCGGTCCGAAATGTTCTCTTTTTCTTTTTTCTTTCTGCTTAATACCAGAGAACTCATCATCGGAATATAAGTCAGGGAAAGAATAAATGCTCCAATCAGGGCAAAGGCAACAGTCTGAGCCATAGGTTTGAACATCTTTCCTTCAATTCCCTGAAGCGTAAAAATCGGAAGATATACAATTAAGATAATAATCTGTCCGAAAACCGCACTGTTAACCATTTTGGTAGCGGAGCTGGAAACCTGATCATCCATTTCTCTTTTACTAAGCATATTGTCTTTTCCAAAATGCTTTTTATGGGCAAGTTGATGTAACACTGCTTCCACAATAATGACGGCTCCGTCTACAATAAGACCGAAATCCAGTGCTCCAAGGCTCATCAGATTTCCTCCAACCCCGAAAATATTCATCATAATAATGGCGAAAAGCATGGCCAAAGGAATAACGGAAGCCACCAGTAATCCTGCTCTGAAATTTCCTAAAAATAAAACCAGAATGAAAACAACAATCAAAGCCCCTTCCATCAGGTTTGTTTTTACGGTACTGATGGTGTTGTTCACCATTTTAGCACGATCAAGGAAAGGCTCAATCACTACTCCTTCCGGTAATGATTCCTGAATTTTTTCCAGTCTTTGCTTGATATTTCCAATCACGACATTGGCATTTTCACCTTTCAGCATCAGAACAATTGCTCCGGAAACCTCTCCGGTGTCATTATAAGTCATAGCGCCATATCTTGTCGCATAACCGATCTTCACAGACGCTACATCTTTGATATGTACCGGAATACCTTCTTTCGTTTCCGCTACCTGAATGCTTCCGATATCTTCCGTACTTCCCAGAAGTCCTTCGCTGCGGATAAACAGAACAGTTTCTTTCTTTTCAATATATGCACCTCCGGTATTCTGGTTATTCTTTTCCAACGCTGCAAAAACATCGTTGATATTAATATTAAATGCCTGTAATTTATTAGGATTAATGGCAATTTCATATTGTTTCAATTTTCCTCCGAAACTGCTGACATCCGCCACACCTTTGGTTCCGAGAAGCTGTCTTCTGACCACCCAGTCCTGAATGGTTCTCAGTTCAGTTTCATCATACACACTTTCGTATCCCTTTTTGGCCCTCACCACATACTGGAAAATCTCTCCCAATCCTGTTGAAATAGGTCCTAATTCCGGTTTACCGATTCCGGCCGGGATATTATCCTGAACAAGCTGCAACCGTTCCTGGACCTGTTGACGAGCCCAATATACATCCGTCTTGTCATCAAAAACTACAGTCACTAATGAAAGTCCGAAACGTGAGAAACTTCTCAGCTCTGTAATTCCGCTGATATTGCTGGTAGCCTGTTCGATAGGAAACGTAACAAGACGTTCTATATCTGCTGCACCATAAGAAGGAGCAGTAGTAATGATCTGAACCTGATTATTGGTGATGTCCGGCTGGGCATCAATAGGAAGCTTGGTGGTTTCATAGACTCCAAAAAGGATAAGAGCTACTGTAAACAGAGAAATGATGAGTTTATTCTTTACAGAAAACTCAATAATTTTATTTAACATGGAAAAACTATTAATTGGTAATCCGGAATGCTTTATAAAAGCTGAAATTTTACCAAAATTTAAAGTAT
>CBFQYI010000199.1:0-8120 GCA_965720825.1 uncultured Chryseobacterium sp.
GGAAGTATTATAAATATCGACTGGAACGGATTCTTTGTACAGAACAGATTAAGCAGATGGCAGGTAGATCAGATAATGAGACTCAACAATCTGTATGCAAGTTTTACAACATGGAATAATTTCTACAGATATAATCCGGACAGATGGTATTACGACAGATTTTATGCTCTGGAAAGAATTTTAGGACCAAGAGTATTTGTAGTTTTCCAGAATAACTATTACAGAGGTTCCAGCCCAGTAGTATATTTCCAGAATTACAGAAGAACCTATTATGTACCGAGATATACTGTAATGCCAAGATATAGAAATATTAATATCAATATTTACAGGGTAGACCGATCAAGATTCCGCAGAATGGATAATCCTACTTTTGATATTATCAGAAGAGGCAGCAGACCAGATAACGGTTTCAGAAATACCGGAAACAGTGGAAATTCAGGAGGCTTCCGAGGAAATAATGGAAGTAATAATAATTCCGGTTTCAGAAATGATAATAACGGTGGCTTCAGAAACAGCAATGAAGGTGGTTTCAGAGGGAATTCTGATAATGGAGGAAACAGAGGAAATGCCGATAACGGTGGCTTCAGAAATAATAATGGAGGCGGTTTCAGAGGGAACAGTGAAGTAAGAAGAGAAGCTCCTAAAAGAGAAGATAATGGCGGATTCAAAGGAAATAATGGAGGTTTCAGACAAAAATCTGAAAATTCTGCACCAAGACAAGAGAACCGTGGTAATGGCGGTGGTGGTTTTAGAGGCAGTTTAGTAAGGAATTAATTTTCATATATTATATTTAAGTGGTGTGAAGGACAGTTTTTTATAATCTGTCATTTTTTTGTTATATTGTTAATTTATTTTTATTAAAATTTAACATTATTTATGAATTTGTTAATTTAACTTATGTTTTAATCCATAATCAAAAAGATATAATAACAAAATAGCAATTAATTAAATTTTAAAAAGATGAAAAAATTAGTTTTAGCAATAGCATTTATCGGAATGGGAGGTTTTGCAATGGCACAACAGACTACAACTCCACAGGACAGACAGGCAAGAGCCGTTGAAATGAAGCAGAAAATGGAACAGAAACAACAGGAACGTTTAGACCAGATGCAAAAAGACCTTAATCTTAACCCATCTCAGGTAGCACAGGTAAAGGCTCTTCAGGATAAAAGAATAGCTGAAATGAAGGAGGAATTTGACAAAAATAAAGTAGACAGACAAGCTAAGATGCAGGAAATGCAGGCCAAAAGAGCACAAATGGATACTGATATGAAAAAAATCCTTACTCCTGATCAATATGATAAATGGCAGGCTGACAGAAAAGCTAAAGCAGAAAAAATGAAAATGGCAATGAAAGAAAGAAAAATGATGAAAAAGCCAATGAATACAGGAACTGCTGAAGTAAAATAACAGTTTGTAATTTTAGTTTTTTAATGTGTTAAGGATGGATAGTTTTCCATCCTTTTTGTATTAATTTTCTTTAAAACTTTTGATTGCGGGCTTTTATTCCCTATTTTTGACTATAAATTTAATACTTATGGTTAGCGAAAAAATTGCAAAATTAATTAACGAACAAATTGCCCACGAACAATACGCCGCTCAATATTATCTTTCAATGTCTGCATGGTTTTCTGGAAAAGATCTGGATGGAATTGCCAACTATTTCAGAGTACAGAGCAAAGAAGAATTGATGCATGCAGATAAAATGTTTGATTATTTGAATGATGTAGGAGGTGAAATTATCATCGGAGCAATTCCAAAACCTCCGCATGAGTTCGAAAATGCGACAGATATTTTTGAAAAAGCATTGGCACATGAGAAAATCGTAACTAAAAGTATTTTCAATATTGTAAAAAATGCAAATGAAGAGGGAGATTTTGCAACAACATCATTCCTGCAGTGGTTTATCAACGAACAGGTAGAAGAAGAAGCAAGTGCTTCTCAATACGTAACAAAAATCAAAATGGTATGTGATAATCCATCTGCATTATACCTTTTTGATCAGGAATTGTCTCAGAGAGTATTTACTCCTGATACAACCGCTTAAGATTGAAAATTCTTCAAAATAAAAAACCGTTATCCTCAGGGATAACGGTTTTTTATTGTATGATAATATCGTTATTTTTTATACGTTGGTCTTTGTATTCTCACCGCAGAAATAAAAACGACTGCTCCTAATACTAAGCTCAGAAACAACGAGTTGGCAATGTTTTCAGTAGACATATAATGACGGTTATCTTCTGTAGCAGATGAATCTAAGTAATCCACAATATGATAAATGACCATTGCTGAAAACAACATCATAATCAGGCTTATTACAAGGGAAGTTAAATATATTCTCATGGTTGGTTAGTTGTAATCAAAATATAATTAAAGGCTATATTTTATTCGTACTGAATAAAAATAATAAAACCTTTTCTATTTTGAAGGATTTTTTACAAGAATTATAATATTAACCTTTTGGAAATGTTTAAATTATAGATAGATAATCTGAGTTTTGAGTACTTTTTTGCCCAGAAGCTCAAGAATATTTTTATACCCTTCTACCTGTGCTTCATCCTTTGCTTTTTGTTCTCCGGTTTTGAAATCAACAATAATATATCCTTCTTCTCCCTTTAGAATACGGTCCGGCCTGAATATATGGCTTTCTCCTCTTTCAGAAATCATGATATCTTTTTCATTGATTACTTCCCATTTTTCATCAAAGAATTCTGCATAAGTTCTGACAATTTCCTGTAATGTAAGCTGTATCTCATTCTTTTCCTCCAACGTAATCTGCCCTTCCAAAGCATACCCGTCCAATACTTTCACTATATCTTTTTCAGTATTGATTTTTGATAAAAGTTCATGCACAAAAAGCCCGATTCTTACCTTTTCATTTCGTACCTGATAGTTTTTTGAAGGTGTTGCAATCTTGATAGAAGTACTTTTTTCATTAACATTCTTTAGATTCTCGATATTCTTGGTTTTAAAAGAGGAACTCTTCTCTTTTGAGTATTTCTTCAGCATCTCAGGGTTCACATCATACACGTCAAACTCATCAGCCTGTTCAGGATTTTTTGTTTGAAGGAATTCCAAAAGCTCCAGATTATTAGAAGTCTTATTGGCCTTTTGAAGATAAAAAAACAATTGTTCAACAGGTCTTGTCGTCGCAACATACTGAAGACATAATCTGTCAATCAGGTTTTTATAAGAGTTTTTAGTATTGAAAAACAGGATTTCATCATCATAAGCTTCCAGGTTTTTACTGAACTGATTAATGTTAACCGATTTTAATGCATCATTTTCGTTGGTATCAAACCAGTTGGTAAATTCACTGTCCCGGTTCTTGTTCATCATAGGAATAAAAACAATCGGGAATTCCAGTCCTTTAGACTTATGGATCGTCATGATCTGGACAGCATCAATATTTTCTGAAGCCTGAATGGTATATGATGAAGCCTCTTCGTCCCAATATTTCAGAAACTCTTTGGTACTTGCACCTGCATTCTGCGTAAAGTTAAAAAGCATTTCCAGGAAGTTCAGTAAAAAGTCTGTTTCTTTATTTTCAACAGAAAATTCGTTGATGTAATATTCAATGAAATTATAAAGATTGAATCTTGGGAAGTTGTCCTGTTTAAGCTGTAGTGAATATTTTTGCTGAATAAACTGCAGAATTTCTTCATGGCCTTCAATATCCAGAATTTCTTTCATTCCTAAAGTGAAATCCGGCATATCAATTTTTCCCAATGTATTCAGATGATACATCATCATGATCAGACAATGTTTATTCTTTGAATTGAGTTCCCAGCGAAGAAATTCAATAACTGCTTTTAGCGTATTGGAAAGTTCCAACGTAAGCCCTTTATCGGAAATCGTTTTAATATTCGTTTCTTCTCCTTTATACTTAACCTTTAAGCTTCCCAGCTTTTGAGAATAACTGAAAATATCAAAATTTCCACGGCAAAGAATCGTAATGTCAGAAAACTTGAAACCATTATCCAGGCATTCCTGAATATCTTTCCGCATCTTTTCTGAAGTATCAGTATAAAATTCTTCATTCGTAAGATTTTCAATCAGATTTACTTTTACACGTCCATCCATTTTGGACTTTGGATTTTGCTCAGCATCTGCCCCGAAAATATTTTTATGCTCTTCCAACAGTCCTTCAGAATGAAAACGGTACAGCTCATTGTTGAATTGTACAATGTTTCTGGCACTTCTCCAGTTGTCTTTTAATACAAGGAGATCAGCTTCCTTGGGTGAGAATTCTTTTTTGTTGATAATATCCAGCATCAGTTTACTTTCGCCACCACGGAATCTGTAAATACTCTGCTTGGGATCACCCACCAATGTAAATGAAGTGTATTCTGTAGAAACACTGTGATCTCTCAGCGGAACAAAATTCTGCCACTGCAGTTCTGATGTATCCTGAAACTCATCAAAGAAATAATGCTGAAACTGTGAACCTACTTTTTCATAAATAAAAGCAGAAGGTTCATTTTTAAGATTTTCATTGATCAGAATATTGAATTTAGAAAGCAGAACAAGATCATTTTCTTCCTCAATCTTTTGGAGCTCATCCTGAATGTCTTTGTTTACCTTTAAAGGAAGAAGAGCAGACAAAACTTTCTCTTTCTTTTGAGTTTCGATGTACAGAAGAATCAGTTTCATTCTGTTGTCTAGAAGCTGATCCAGAATTTCAAAAATATCAGACTCTTTATGTTTCGATTTTGAAGATGCTCCTTTTCTGTAATTATTGATAACAGATTCTTCCTGCGTTGTAGGGAAAGGAAATCCTGCTCTTTTCTGTTGATAAAAATCTATAACCTTAGTAAAGAAGCCTCCGATTCCGTTTTTACCCTGGGCAAAATCTTCAATATCAATATTTCTTGATTTGAATAATTCAATGGAACCGGCTGCCAACTCTGCAGACTGTTTTTTATTGAGAACAATCTCTTTACGAAGCGTATTCTTTATATTCTCATAATTGGCATCATCAAAACTTTTATTGCTTTTCAGATGCTCGTAGTGAATGTCCTTTACAAATTCCTTCGCAGAATCATAAAGATTTTTATTAAGATTAATCCTTTCATTGTTTTCAAGACTGTAATCTACATAATCCATGAAAGAATTGGAGATGTTTTCATTCTCACCAATCTGATCCAGCATTTTATCAACGGCTTCTATCAGAAACGGCTCAGCTTCAATTTCAAGATTAAAATTTTTCGCCAGTCCCAATTCATAAGAAAAACTTCTTACTAATCTTGAGTTAAAACGGTCAATTGTTCCGATATTCAGTGTGGAATAGTTGTGAAGAACGTAGTCCAGTAGCTTTGTAGCACGGTGATGAAGCTCATCAATAGTGATTTTCAGCCCTTGTTCTTCAAATGCTTTCTGGATATTTTTCAGATCCGTATTCTCTGCATACTCTTTCGCTGAGAAATTTCCCAGCCAGGATAAAATTCTTTCCTTCATCTCATTGGCTGCCTTGTTGGTGAAAGTCAGTGCGAGAATATTCCTGATCGACTGTTGTTGATTAGGATAGCGGAGACAGATCATCAGAAGCCTTTGTACCAGGGCATATGTTTTCCCGGATCCGGCAGAAGCATTGATGACTGTGTAAGAATTTTGCATTGTTGAAAGAGAATTGAGACTGCAAGTTAGCTAAAATTTAAAAGAAATTTTAACAATTTAATCCGCTGATTTAACAGTTTAGAAGGCAAAAATTAAAAAGAAATATTAAAACGCGTTAACTGTGGTTAAACTTATGGGATAAATTAAAAATAATTTTAGCTTTGCTTTATAAAAAATAGCCCGTGAAACTTAAACTATTCCTTTTCTTATCCTTTATTCTTTTTATCCATATCCATGCCCAAAATTATATATTTGGTAAGATCATTTCAGAAAGTGGTAGTGAAATGCAGGATGTGAATGTTGTCAATATCAGAACTGACGAGATAGTGGTTTCAAACCGCGATGGTCATTTTATGATTTCCGGAAGACAGGGAGATGAACTACGTTTTATAAAAGCAGGTTATGAGCGTCTCACAAAAAGAGTTTCTCAGGAAAACACCCAGTCTCCTATGAATATAAGTATGGTTCGTCAAACCATTCAGATTCCTGAAGTGGAAGTAAAGCAGGGGCTTACCGGAAACCTTAAAATTGATTCAAAACTTTATAATAAACCAAAAAAAGTTGAAAAGCTGATTAAAGAAATGGATCAGTATATTGCTCAGAAATCAGATCCAAGAATATTGGCAGCAAGACCCGGAGAATTTGTACAGCCGAAGGGTGAAGGATTTTTTATAGGAAAAGTTAAAAATAAATGGGATGATGTAGACTTAATGAAATATATCAGAGCAAGCCTTGGCGATGATTATTTTACCAATCTTAAAATAGAGAAACCTCTGATAGACCATTTTATTTATTACGTTTTTGCAGGTGGTTTTGAAAGGAAAAAGATTCTGAAATACGGATTCTGTAGTGATGCAGATCTTACCAGGTTTCAGCGTTTTGTCCTGACAAGAATTTCATCTTATCGTGCTCCCCAAACTCAAAGATAAATGGAAATAAGATATATCAAAAGAATTTTATCTGTTGTGCTTTTTTGTATCGCTTCAGTGTTATGGGGACAGCAAAAAATATCGGGTAAGGTAATCACGGGAGACGAACTGGATTTAGCACCTGTACTCGTTGTGAATATCTCCGGGAATAAAAGTACATTAAGTGACATGTCCGGAAATTTTGAAATCGAAGCCAAAGAAAATGATGAGATCAGATTTGTAAAAGAAGGATATTATCGTGTTGATAAAAAAATGACCAAAGAAGAGATCAATACTCCGTTCAATATTATTCTGAAGAAAATAGAAATCCAAATTCCTGAGGTTAAAATTAAGTACAAACCTACCGGAAATCTGGCAAAAGATAATCAGCACTATAATGAATCCAGAAAACTTCAGGCCTTAAAATCTGATATGGAGGATTATATGAGAAGTCCACTGAACCAGCCTTTACCCAATAATGCTGTGTCAAAAACTTTTACAGGCCATGATTTTAATGTTGGCCAGGTAAATCTGTTTGGCGTATTTAGTGCTGTATCAGGTTTGGTAAAGAAGGCAACACAACCTAAAATTACCAAAGCGAATTACAATGAAACTCAGGATTTCCTGAGGAGAGTAAGGAATGAAGTAAACCTGAATTTCCTGAAAAAATACGGAATGGATGAAGAGCAGATTGATGCATTTCTTCTGTATGCGGATAAAACGCGTTCATTGGCGAAAAGATATCGAAAAGATTTTAGTATCAGTGTCGTTGAATATGAACTTAAAGTTGCCTTCGGGGAATACAGTAAAACGCATAAACTAGAAGGAACTCAAGAATAATATATAAATTAAAAGTTGGCTTATATCTCTGAAAATATTGAAACAATAAAACAAAGAAAAATTATTCTTTTCCTGCTGCTTCTCTGCAGTACTTTTGTTATGTCTCAACAGAAAGTAACGGGACGAATAGTGGATGACAATAGCGAAAATTTGAGTAAAGTAATCGTGATTAATATGTCTACTGATAAGAAAGTATATTCCGATTCTGAAGGTATATTTTCTATTGATGCCAATCCTAACGATGAATTAAGATTTGTAAAAGAAGATTTCAACAGAGTCTCCAGAAGAGTTCCTACGAATGGCAATAATTTACCTTTGTTTATCATGCTTCGCCAGATTCCGAGAGATGTTGGAGAAGTAAAAATTGTAAAAAAACTCACAGGAGATCTGGAAACAGATTCCCGGATTGTTGCCAAAGTAGATAAAGGAGAGCAGGTAAGAGATGCCGTTGGTCTTCCGCAGCCGGTAGGAAAAATGAGGGAGAAGCCGGCAGAAGTGAAAAGTGTTCTTTTACCGATACTTTTAGGAAACCTCAATGTTCAGGGAGTATATGATCTGATTAGCGGGAAAGCCAGAAGGCAGAAAAGACAATACAGATATGATGATCTTCAGGAACATATTGCCTGGGTTCGGGATAGAATAGATGATGAATATTTTATCAAAGCAGGAATTCCCGGTGACAGAATTTCAGAATTTATTCATTTTTCATTTCTGGCAAAACCTCAGGTACGAACCTATGTAAAAGCAAGAAATCTT
>CBFQYI010000200.1:0-8106 GCA_965720825.1 uncultured Chryseobacterium sp.
CCATAAACAAAGGCTGCAGGTCAGGAAAAACCATTTCTTCTTTGCTTTTCCAGAATAACTGAGCTTCCAGCAGATTGGCTTCCGGAGCGGGAATATTTTTTTTAGCTTTAAAAATAACACTGGTCAGAAGGTGATCCTGAAGGTTTTTTCCAACTCCTTTCAAATCTTTTACTACCGGAATTCCTACTGATTCCAGTTCCTGTTGATCACCAATTCCGGAAAGCATCAGAAGTTTGGCAGATTCTATAGTTCCGCAGGATACAATGACTTCTTTTTCTGCTTCTACTTCTACTAATTCACCATCTTTCAAATACTGAACTCCAATGCACTCGTTTTCTTCAAAAATTAACTTCTGAGCCAGCGCATTGGTATGAATATGCAGATTGGGCCTCGATTTCACAGAATCTAAGAATGCTTTTGCCGTAGAACATCTTTTATGGTCTTTTCCTACACTGAGATGGTTAAGACCTGCTCCCCAGATTTCTTTATTAAAATCATCTGTCAAAGGATAACCCAGTTCTTTACAGGCTTCAATAGCACTTATTGAAATGGCATTCGGATGTTTGATACGGCTTACATAAAGCGGTCCTTCCCCTCCATGAATGTCATCTGCACCTTCTTCATGGGTTTCTGATTTTTTAAAATAAGGCAGAACACTTTCCCAGTCCCAGCCCACACATCCTTTATAAGCCCAACTGTCATAATCCTGCTGATGCCCTCTGATGTAGATCATTCCATTGATGGAGCTTGAACCACCCAATGTTTTACCGCGAGGCCAGTATCTTGTATTTCCTCCTGCATATTCCTGCGCAACGGTATGATAAGCCCAGTCCCTTTCAGTATTCCATATAGCAGGCCAGCCGGCCTGTTCTTCAACCTCAGTAACTTTATCATCGGGACCTGCCTCCAGTAAAAGGACATTTATATTTTCATTTTCACTTAATCTGTTGGCTATTACAGCGCCTGCCGAACCGGATCCGACAATTATAAAATCGTATTTCATGAGTTCTAACTTATTTTTTAATGCTGATGACTTTAGGAACTGTGACTGCTTTCAATCCTTCTATTCCGAATTCTACTCCATAACCGGATTGTTTTGCACCTCCGAAAGGAACGAATGGATGAATAGCTCCATGTTGATTAATCCAAACTGTTCCGGCTTCCAATTGTGCAGCGACTTTCTGGGCTTCGTCAGGATCATCACTCCAAACTGAAGCTCCGAGTCCGTTTTCTGAATCATTGGCTTTGCTGATGGCTTCTTCCAATGTTTTATATTGAATGATTGGCAGCACAGGTCCAAATTGTTCTTCGTCTACAATTCGGTCTCCGTTATCTACATTTCCAACCAGAGTTACGGGAATAAAATAACCTTCCAGGTCAGGTTTTTGTCCTGTGAATATAAAGTCTGCCCCGTTATTTTCAGCATCCTGAATCAAATCCAGAATTTTATCGTATTGCATTTTATTCTGGATAGGTCCTAAAACATTGGCTTCATCCGCTCCATTACCCATCGGAATATTGGAAGAGTACTCAGCCAACGCTTTAACAACTTTTTCGTAATCGTTTTCATGAACGTATAGTCTCTTTAAGCAGGCGCAGGTTTGTCCCATATTCAGAAACGCTCCCCAAAAAATCCCATCAATATACTTGGAGACATCAAGCCCAGGTAAAATAATCCCGGCATCATTTCCTCCACATTCAAGGGTTAATCGGGCCATATTTTTAGCAGAAGCCTCAATGACTTTTTTTCCTGTAGCGATGGAACCTGTGAACATAATTTTCCCAATTTCCTGATGTGAGGTAAGGTAACCTCCTACTTCTCCTCTGCCGGTAATTACCTGTAAAATATCTTCAGGAAGCACACTATTGATCACTTTTATCAATTCTAAACTACAATAGGTAGTATATTCCGAAGGTTTTATGATGACTGTATTTCCCATTCTCAATGAAGGAATAATCTGCCAGATAGCAATCATCAGAGGCCAGTTCCAGGGAGCAATGGCAGCTACTACTCCAATCGGGTTTCTGTATAAAACATCTTTTCTGGTTTCGTCTTCAAATACAATTTCTTCGGGTAAATCCAGAGATGCGGGAACTTGTGTCCAGCCAACACAAGCCTGCATTTCGAAATTAGCTCCAGGACCATTCAACGGTTTTCCCTGCTCGCGGGTGATCCATTCTGCAAGGTGTTTTGAATTTTGCTGTAAAGCTTCCGCTACTTTTAATAAAATCTCTTTTCTTTCTGTATCCGGTCTTGCTGCCCATAGTTTCTGGGCTTTTTTTGCTTTCTCAATTTTATCATCAATCTCCTCACAGGAAGTATTGGTTACTTCACCGATAACCTCTAAGGTAGAGGGATTTAAGGATAAAAACCGGGTATCTGGAGTATGTGTTTCTTTGGCTACTGATGTATTTTCCATTGTTTTAAATTATTTTGTATTTTACGTAGTTCGAAAATGGCAATAACATGATATAAATCATTTACCTATTCTCTATTTTTTTTAACCTAAACTCTACCTATCATGGAAAAGATCGAAGAAAGAACTGTTTTCAGCATTCCTTTTGGTGAATTGAATGTATTTGAAACGAATGTAGTTTGTCATGATTTTCCTTTCTATTTTGAAAAGCCTGTCATCACGCTGATGTTGAGTGGCAATAAGATTATTCGCAGTGAGGATGAAACTTTTGAGTTTAATGAAAGAAGTGTATTTATTCCGCCCTGCAACAAGGAACTGAGTATAGATATCCATCCTGTTTTTAAAGAACCTACGAAATGTCTGGTATTGAATATAGAACAGGAATATATTGACAGTGTATTTTCTGAAGTAATTGAAAACTGGCATCCGGACTGGGACAGAACGGGAATTATGATGAAAGAAAATGCAGTAAAAAAGTTTGTAAGCTCAGATGAGTCTTTATGGAGAAGCCTTACCAATCTTTATAACAGAAGAATTGACGGGAATCTTCATAATACCTCGGATTTTCTTTTAAGTCTGAGTCTGAAGGAACTGATTTATGAGCTGATGAAAACCAATGCAAAACATATCCTTCTCCATTCAGACAATACAGCAACTGTACAGAACGGACTTCAGGAAGTAGTTCATTTTATCAAACAAAATTACAGAGAACCGATGACCATCAAGAAACTGGCTATGATTGCAGGAATGAGTGAAGCCAATCTGTTTAAAAAGTTTAAGCATTCTTACAACTGTACTCCCGTAGAATATATTATCCAACTAAGAATAGAACATGCGAAACAACTTTTAATCAGCAATCCTGAAATCGGAATAAAAAATATATGTTTTGAATCCGGTTTTAATACACTGGAATATTTTTACAGAAAATTCACTCAGATCACCGGAAAATCACCAAAAAAATTTAAAATAGATTGATAAGGGCTGGAAGCTGGAAGTGGAAAGATGGAGGTTAATATTAGCCTGCCCATTTCTGGCAGTTTTCCTTATTCAATAAAGTAATCATCTTATGTATTATAAAAAAGTGTTTGTCATTTTAAGTCTTTTCTTATGCTGTATTTTTCATGCGCAGACCTTGCATTTGTATGGAGGTGCAGATCAGGATCAGTATCTGGGATGCTTAAACTGTGACAATTTTGATAAAAATTCTATTTGGAATAAGTTCGGTGATTACGGAAATACCTTCAGTTCAAAATCTATCTGGAACACGTATGGAAACTATGGAAGCACTTATGGTCCTTATTCTCCATGGAATGCTTATGCTTCTTATCCTCCGGCGATCGTTGATCAGGATGGAAATTTCTTTGGATTTCTTACTTTGAATCCTTATAAATCTGAGAGATCAGAACTGGAGCTGGCTATGATTTTGTGTAAGCATCATGAGGAGATTAAGAATGATGTTGGGGCTTGGTATGAAAAGTTGTTCCGTTAAAACCACCCTGTCAAGAATTCTTTAAATTTTCGCAGCCACTCCGGAAGATGGAAATTTTTACGTCTTCAGTTGGAATATTTGTAAATAAAGTATAGATGGTAACTGTATAGGAAAGTATAAGGTTAGATTCCTGCGGAATGACAAATACAACGCTTAGTTTATCCATTCGCAATGTCATTCCGTAGGAATCCAGATATAAAATAATCTATACGCTTAACCCAGTATTGAAAAATCATGGGTTCGAATCCCGTATTCTCCACTTGATAATTCTAGTTAACTTGTTTTTTTCGAATGGTAATTGACGATGTGGATTAAATATGCTATTGATCAGCTCAATTGTACCTGGAAATCATCGCTTAAAGTTAAAACACCTTCTGTGATCGCTTCCGGGTGGGTAGAAAAGCCTTTTAATTTTGAAGTTTTTCCTTTTAACACCAGGTCTAAAAGCTGTTTATCAGATAATTTTTTACCGAAGATTTCGAACGTAATTTTAAAGCCACAATTTTTGAAATCGGAGCAGCCTACGGCCGTTTTTCCTTTGATCAGGTTGTGTTCTTTACATTTCGGGCATTTCGTTTCTTCCCAGGACTGCAGTTCTTTTTTCTGTGCAGGTTCTCTTTTTTTCTTCTCCTTTACTTCTTCTTTTTCTTCGTCCTGAAGGGTAATGACTTTTCCTTTTCCGTACACCACTTTTTCAGTCAGTTCTGTCACCATCTGAATCAGTTCTTCTTTGAAAAGATTGGCTTCATACTCCCCTTTTTCAATTTTACGAAGCTTGGATTCCCATTCTCCGGTAAGCTCCGGGCTTTTTAACAGTTCGTCTTCGATGGTATCAATCAGCTGGATTCCGGTTTGGGTAGCAATCAGGTTTTTTCTTTTCTTCTCGATGTATTTTCTTTTGAAAAGGGTTTCGATGATGTTCGCACGGGTAGATGGTCTTCCGATACCGTTGTTCTTCAACATTTCACGCAGTTCTTCATCTTCTACCTGTTTTCCGGCCGTTTCCATGGCTCTCAGCAATGTTGCTTCCGTGTATGGTTTTGGAGGGGTTGTTTTTCCCTGATGAATCATCGGATCGTGGGGTCCGGTTTCTCCTACAGTAAATTCAGGGATGGTTTGTTCTTCCTCTTTTTCTTTTTCCTTATCAGTGGTTTCCTCTTTCGGTTCTTTGGCGTAAACGGCTCTCCATCCTGCTTCAAGAACCTGTCTCCCGCTGGTTTTGAAAGGAATGGTTCCCACTTTACCTTCTACCAAAGTATTGGATATTTTACATTCAGGATAGAATACAGCAATGAAACGTTTTGCAATAAGATCATAAATCAGTTTTTCTTCCCTGCTCAGATTCTGAGAAGGCGGAATTTCCGTAGGAATGATGGCGTGGTGATCGGTTACTTTGGTATCGTCGAAAACTGCCTTTGATTTTGGAATCGGAGCTTCCAACAAAGGTGCAATTAAGTCCTGATAAGGATACATTTTCTGAAGAATTCCTGTTATTTTCGGATATAAACTCTCGGATAGATAAGTTGTATCAACACGAGGGTAAGTCACGTGTTTCTTTTCGTAAAGACTTTGAATATAATTCAGTGTATTTTCAGCTGAATATCCATATTTTTTATTGGCTTCCACCTGAAGTCCTGTCAAATCGAAAAGTCGTGGATTTTTTTCTTTTCCTTCTTTAATTTCGAAAGAAACGATTTCAAATGGATTGACTTTAAGGTATTCCAATCCTTTCTCAGCACGCTCTAACGTTTTTAAACGGTCGATCGCTGCATTGAAAATAACGTCACGATATTTGGTTTTCAGTTCCCAATACTCTTCCGTGGTAAATGCATCAATTTCTTTCTGACGCTGCACCAGCATCGCCAATGTAGGAGTCTGCACTCTTCCAATGGAAAGAACGGCTTTATTACCCCCAAATTTCTTGGTGAAAAGTCTCGTAGCATTGATTCCCAATAACCAATCTCCTATGGCTCTGGCATTTCCGGCCAGATACAGGTTTTTATAATCTTCTGCAGGTTTTAAACTGGCAAATCCTTCTTTAATGGCATCTTCCGTCAATGAAGAAATCCATAAACGCTGAATCGGTTTGCTGCATTTTGCTTTCTGCAACACCCAACGCTGAATGAGTTCTCCCTCCTGCCCGGCATCCCCGCAATTGATGACCTCATCACATTCTTCGACCAATCTTTCAATGACTTTAAACTGATTTTCAACACCTTTATTCGGGATCAGCTTGATTCCAAAACTGCTGGGAATAATGGGTAGTGAAAAAAGGTTCCAGGATTTGAACTGTGGACCGTAGTCGTGCGGTTCTTTCAGGGTACAAAGGTGTCCGAACGTCCATGTTACGCAATAGCCGTTTCCTTCCATATAGCCTTGTTTAGGCGTGGTAGCGCCCAATACTTTGGCGATATCTCTGGCAACACTGGGTTTCTCGGCAATACATAATTTCATGAACTCGGGTTTATTGAAGGAGTGCAAAAATCGGGATTTTTTTTGACATTACAATTGAATAAATTTGAGAATATGAAGTCAGTTTATAGTATTAATACTGAATATAGATTTAAAATAATTTTTGCGTTATTATAAATATGAAAACCAAAAATTCTTTAACTACTTATTTATAGTTTTTCTGAAATTCATATATGATAAATTCATATAAATTAGAAATTGTTAATATTAAAAAAAATATAAAACTTAATATTCCCCATATTAAAGAAAAGCGAAAAACTAGTATAATGCAAAAGTATATATTAGTTTTAGTTATGTGTAAACCATTAACCTTTTTAATATAATCTTCAAGATTAATACTTGTCAATCCTGAGAAAAAATTATTTAAAACTATTAATACAATAATAAAAATAGCCAAAACAATACTAAAGGATAAAAAGTCTCTAAAACTAACTAAAAAATTATATGCTTGATTTTTTTTAATTTCGCTTTCACGACTATCTTCCTTTTTAATTTTAAGATCTACTAATTTATCTGGAATTTTCATTAAAACCCCAAAAATAAGACCTATAAAAAGAGATAGAAGACTCGAAAAAATTGTTGGATTATCAATTAATTTTTTCCCCCAATTACAATAAATAATTGTAGCAGATATTAAAGGAATTACACATAGAAAAATGAAATACTTTCCAGTGTATCCTTCTTTTCCATTCACATCTATTTTAAGTGATTTAATTGTATTTCTAAAAATCCTAAGAATCATTTCTTCTTATATTTCTTAAATTTTCTTCATCTTCTAATTTAATTTCGTTTAATAACTGCAAACAATATTCTTTTAACGAGTCGTATTCTGGCAATTCATTATTGTCAAAATCTATTCTACCATTAAGATATATTCTTGGTTTAATATCCTCAAATTCATTTCCTAGTTCGAAATGAGTTACCTTTTTTGTAGTTTCATCTTGAACCACAATACTAGTCCTATTAAAATTTTCCAATCTATTATTTCCTATTTGCTGTAAACCCAAAGATTCAGCAAGTGTTTTGTACAGCCTAGTGGCAATTCCTCCACCGATGGGAGTTATTTTAACTTCTATTTTAAATTCATTTGCAATAGATTGAAAACTTGATTCACTACTCAATCTTGAAGACAACTGTCTATCAGTAAATCTAATTTCTTTAACCAATGCATTTTGTTTAAACTGCTCCTTAATTATCTTTGGATAAAAATTTTCAGGTTTAGGTTTTTTATATTCATCTTCTAAACTAAAAAAAGATGTCATTACTGTATTTACAAATACTTTTCTTATTCCTTCGTCTTTAAATGACTGAAATAATATGTATCCTTTATTATCATTTAATGGAAAATAAAGAATAAAAAAATATTTATCATTGATAACATTACCATCTAGATTCTCTTCATCATTTTTATCCCTTACATTACTCTTTGTTTTTCCGTTACCTAAGTCACCACCTTTCAACAATCCATAAATAAAACTATCTGAGCTATTAAAGCCTGACTTATCACCTATAAGAGTAAAAGCTTTCTTTCCTACCGTATGATATGAGGAATCAGAAGGATTATCCAAAATATTTACTAAATTTTGATAAATATCTTCTATTTGAGTAGATTCAATTTTTTTATTAAAAATATCTTGGAAAGTAGAATTTTCTTCATTTTTTTTATATGGATTTAAATTAAAAGTTATGATTTCGAGTTTTGCGTCCATGGTTTTTTTTAACTGCTAA
>CBFQYI010000201.1:0-8078 GCA_965720825.1 uncultured Chryseobacterium sp.
CTGCAGGTACTTTTTAAAAGGTTTATCATTTAAAAACGGATAAGCAAAATATATAATTTTATATTGATAAAAAACATTTTTTAATCATCGTTTGTGTTGCGTACCTGCATGAGAAGTGGTTTTCTGCAGGTACCTTTTAAAAATCATAATTCAAAAAATATAATATATGCTAAAAAAATTACTCTTTCTGATATGCACTGGTTTTTCAGTCTTATCATTCTGTCAGTCCGATGAGGTTCTGTTTATCGGAAACAGTGTAACGTACTTTAATGACATGCCTGAAGTTTTCAAAAATATTGCGGCTTCAAAAGGAAAAAACGTTTCTATAACGACACACACTCCTGGCGGAACCGGATTTGTGAATCATGTAGATGATCCTTCATTGTATCAAAAGATAAGGTCTAAAAACTATAAATATGTCATCATGCAGCCTGGAACCGGTGAATCTGCGGGACATTCTTATCCTGTTTCAGTAACGGCTGAACGTGGTCGTAAAATCAGAGATTCCATTCGAAAATACAGTCCTTGTTCTAAGATATTTCTGTATGAAATTCCATATGGAGTACCTTCTGCGAATGAATACAATACCTATTTCGCCTTTCAGCAGAAAATTAAGGATTCCATCACGAAGATGTCTAACCTGATGCAGGTCGAAATGATACCTGCCGGGGAATCTGCAAAGCATTACTACAATTCTTCCCAGGATCTGGCTCTTCACGGATCTTATAACGATATTCATCCGGGACCTAAAGGAAGTTATCTTGTGGCAGCTTCTATGTATTCTGCGATTTTTCAGGATCATGTTTTTCCATCCACTTTTTATAACGGACTGCCTCAAAACACGGCTGAGAATTTTCAGAATATCGCAGATCTTGTTTTTTTTAATAATCCGGTGCAATGGAACAGTAATGCGTTTCATCTTCATTCGGATTTTATAGCAGGTATTAATGGAACAACTGTAAATTTCACCAATCATTCTGCCAATTACACATCAGTATCATGGAACTTTGGTGATGGCATAACCGATTCATCATTGAACCCTGTTCATCAATATACTGCGCCGGGAAGTTATACAGTCTCACTTACGGTCAGCAAAAATTCCTGTACTGAAACTTTCAGTAAAACAATTACGATTGGTGCTCTGGGAACTGCGGATATGAATGTACAGCCAGAACTTACATTTTACCCTAATCCCGTGAAAGATTTCTGTCATCTCAAAAGTAAAGAGAAAATAAAGGACATTATAATTTATGATATGGCTCAAAGAAAGCTTTCTGACTGGAAAAACCTTCACGCTTATGATATACAATTAGATTTTTCAACTTATAGTAAAGGCGCTTACATGATCAGTATTCTTTACGAAACCGATCGTAGGGAAAGCATTAAAATTATGGTTAAATAACTGCAAAAAGAGAACTCATCAGAGTTCTCTTTTTTGTTGTAATAATTCGATTATAAAAGACTAGCCTGCAACCACTTCTTCTGCGTATACTACTCCTTCATAACAGGCATTATAAATTGCTTTCAACTCGTCCAAAACAGGTACTCTCGGATTGAAACCTGTACAAGGGTCTGCTAAAGCGTTGGCTGCAATATAATCAAGGTTTTTATCCCAATCTTCCCTTGAGATTCCGAAATCTTTGATCGCTGACTGATTGTTGACTTCAGAACGTAAAGTCTCAATAGCCTGGGCCAATTCTTCGGTAGTCTCCTTCCCTATTACTCTAGCCAGATCAGGATAACGTTCTGTAGCTAGGGCATTATAACGGATGACATTCGGAAGGAAAATAGCATTTGAAGCTCCGTGAGGAATTCCATACAATGCTCCTACCTGGTGAGAAAGCGAGTGAACGATACCCAGCCATGCATTGTTGAAGGCTAAACCAGCCATAAATGAGGCATCATGCATATTCTGGCGGGCCTGGATATTATTGGGATTTTCTACCGCTTCTTTAAGGTTATCAAAAACAATCTCTAAACCGCCTTTAGATAAAGCATCTGCAATATTGTTGTCAATATTTGAAACATAAGCCTCTACACAATGCGTCAGTGCATCAAGTCCTGTATTGGAGGTTACGTGTGCCGGCATTGAAGCACAGATTTCGCCGTCAATGATAGCAATATCCGGTGTCAATTCGTAAGAAACAACAGGATATTTTACGCCTTTCTCCCGGTCAGTAATCACTGCCAGTCCGGTAGTTTCAGTTCCTGTACCACTGGTAGAAGGAATAGCAATAAACTTAGCTTTGTTTCTCAAAACCGGAACGGTGAAAGGTTTAATCAAAGCATCAAACTCTACGTCAGGATATTCGTAAAACACCCACATAATTTTTGCAGCATCAATGGCGGAACATCCTCCTAAACCGATAATCCAATGTGGTTGGAAGGCATTCATCATCTCTGCACCTTTAAGGCATGTTGCTGATGAAGGGTCTTCCTCTACTCCTTCGAAAATCTGTGTTTCGATTCCGGCTTCATTAAGATAGACTATCGCTTTATCAAGGGTTCCGCTTTTTCTCATGGAACTTCCTCCTGTTACAATAACTGCTTTTTTTCCTTTGATATTTTTTAATTCATCAAGACTTCCCGCACCGTGGAAGACTTCGCCTGCAATAAATAATTTGCTCATTTTTCTTATCTGATTTTAATGATACAAAATTAGACAAGCCTTCACAAGCCCTGTTATACAAACGAGACTATGCGTTATACATTTGCGCCAGTTCCTGTTGAAGTTCGGTGGGAGTTTCTTTGAGTTTTGCTTTTACAAATTTATTGAGGGCAGATGGAGAATTAAATCCCAGATCAAAAGCAATTTCCTTGTGGGAAAGGTCTGAAAACATCAGCTGGCGTTTAATTTCCGTTAAAATACGGTTATGGATAGCCTGAATAGCCGTCTCTCCACAATGTTTTTTGGTAATAGAATTTAATTTTTTGGTGGTAATAGCCAATTCTTCTGCATAATACTGAACGGTTCTGTATTGTTTGTAATGCTCGTTCAGCAGCTTTTTAAATTTTACATACATGGGTTGATCTGCTGTTTTTTCATGCAAAACAGGATGCAGTCCGTGAATAGATTCAATAAGTCCCAGAAGAACAATTTTAATGTAAAATCTGGCCTGTTCTTTCCTGATAAGGGTTGGCTGTTCGTAAATGTCTTTAATGATTGAAGTATTGCGTAAGCTTTGTTCAAAGTCTTCCCGTGAAAGCACCGTGCAGTTCAGGTGTGTAGAAAGATTGACATTATAGGTACTTAGTTCATTTTTCAGAATATCAGAACAAAACAATATTTCTTCAAACAAAATAATCTTCCCGATGAGATCTTCGCTGGAATCTGCCACAAAATGCACCTGTTCCGGAAATATCACCGAGATTTTCCCAGCTTTCATCCAATGTATTTTATCTTCAATACAAACCTGAAGTTTTCCCTGCTCTACAATAAAAATACAATAATGGTCTTTTTTGTGAGGTTTTGAATATGGATTCAGATGATCTTTACTCAAATCAAAAACACGGAAAGACAGATTTTTATCTTCCTGTTTCTGAATATTTTTTTTTATCTCCAGTTTCTTCATACGTCCTTTTACCACAGCAAATGTAGGGTTAAAAAAAATTATAATCCATTTATATCATCAATGAAAAGTATATTATTTCAAGGGCTGTCAGTTCATCGTTTATTCAATAAAAAAGAAACTCCCAAACAATGTATTGAAAGAGAGTTTCTCATTAGGTTTTAATAATCTGCCTGCCCTATTTCAAGCTTATTGATTTTCCCTTCTTTATTAAAGTGAAATTTGAAATATGCTTTAAAGTCTCCATATTCATCACTGTGAAATGCTCCGTAAACTGAGTTTCCATGATCTTCTACTTTATCAATACTTACAAAGTTTTCAATAGTGATGGCGTGGTTTGAAAACTCTTTCAGATCTCTGGGGTTTCCGTCATCCAGCAATACAGCATCTTCAGCAAAAAGAGAAGTCCATTTATTAATATCACTTGCCTGAAAAGCTTCTATAGCCTGTTGTACGATGGTGTTTTTTATTTTTGAAGTGTCCATGCTCTTTATTTTTTTATGTGAGTGACCTTGATACCGTTGTCCACAGGCACTCAGACTGCAGGTCATGATCAATATAAGGCTTAATGATTTTAAGATATTCATCCTGTTATTTTATTGATTAGCTCCACCGTTCACCAACAAATGCTGCCCGTTCACAAATGAAGAAAGATCACTGGCAAAGAATTCTGCAATATTGGCAACATCTTCTACTTCCGCCAGCCTTCCCATCGGACAGCTGTCGATCAATGATTTTCTCAATTCAGGATAGCTTCCTTCTTCTGCAAAAATCCCTGAATGATCTACCGCAAAAGGAATGATTGTATTGACCGTTACTCCACGATGTCCGATTTCTTTTGATAATACATCTACCAGATATCTAGGTGTCGTTTTGCTTCCGCCATATACTGCCATACCCGGAACAGGGAAAGCAGTAGTACTTGAGGCTACATAGATGATTCGTCCATTGTCTTCTACATTCAAAGCTGCCTGCTGCATGGTAAAATAGGCTCCTTTGGTATTGATAGAGAAAAGCCTGTCAAACTGCTCTTCTGTGAACTGCGTTACCGGAGTTTCCACCATTTCAATTCCGGCATTGGCAACTACGATATCTATTTTTCCGAAAGCTTTTTTAGCTTCATCAAAAAGATAGTGTATTTCAGATACTTTGCTCACGTCTGCCTTTATAGAAATAACCTTTCTTCCCATAGCTTTGATATTGCTTTCTACCTCATCTGTGGAAGCTTTATCACGTGAATAGTTTAATACGATATTGGCACCTAAAGCGGCATAACGTTCTGCAATAGCTTTTCCCAAGCCTCTTCCTGAGCCCGTAATAATGGCTACTTTATTTTGTAATGAATTCATTTTTTAAAATTTTAATATGATTATGTATAATAGTTGTTATTGAATTGTTGATTTTGATGCCTGTTTTTCATGGATCATTTCAACGACCTTATTGTTCAGCCAGGCGAATACAAATCCCGCTAAGATGGGTAGTAATAATTTAAATACAGGTAATGGTTCTAATGGAGGATGAACTCCAAACAGAATGATTAAGCCCAGAAACCAGGCAGGAATATTGTTCAGTTTTTTTGTTCCCGCAAAGTAGGCTAATGATCCGATGTACAGGAAAACAGCCACGGGGAAACCTAAGCCTCCCATCAACTGGCCCAGTCCGCCTGAAGTGATCTGTATAAGAATTGCCATTATCATTCCCAGTATCATCTGTAAAAGCGCCCAAAGTGAGGTCTCTACCTTTTTGCCGAAAATATAGAAACTGACCCATGCGACAAACATCACCCATGTAGGCCACTGCATTGAAAAAGAAACAGTGACGGCAACCGCTCCGAAAAATCCGAAAGCAACTGCAATTGGTAAAGTCTTCATCATTGTAATCGTATTTTGATATTATGCCATTGCACCGTTTACTCCAATGGTTTGTCCACTCATCCATTTGGCATCATCACCGGCAAGAAAGACCACAATTCTGGCAATATCAGCTGGTTCTCCCAGGCGGTTAAACGCATTTAAAGAAGCCAGTCTGTCGATCACTTCCTGAGGTTTTCCATCAGTAAATAATGCGGTATTCGTAGGTCCCGGAAGTATGGCATTCACATTGATTCCTCTGCTGCCTACTTCTTTAGCGAATACCCGGGTTAATTGTTCTACAGCTCCTTTGGTTGCAACATAAGTTCCATACGTTGGCATCATTACTCTGGTAGTCGTTGAAGAGAAATTAATAATGCTTCCGTTATCAGCAAGCTGGGTTGCCGCTTCTCTTAAAGTATTAAATGTTCCCCTCACATTGATATCGAACTGGCGGGAAAAGTCTTCATCAGTCGTATCTTTGATGAGCTTGGTGATCATAATTCCTGCATTGTTAACCAATACATCTATTTTCCCATAATGGCTGATCGCCTGGTTAAATAATTGTTTTACGGCCTCTGCATTACTTACATCTGCCTGTACTGCAATAGCATCACCTCCTTTGTCTTTTATAGAAGCGACAACCTGTTCGGCAGCATCTTTTCCGCCTGCATAGTTAACGATTACTTTTGCTCCTGCTGAAGCTAACTGCTGAGCTATTTCAGCTCCGATTCCTCTTGACGCTCCGGTCACAAGGATTACTTTGTTGTTTAATGTACTCATATTACTTTGTTTTTATCAATGTTAATTTGATAGGACAAAGTTGATACATTACGCTCCTCAGGAACGTACAAGAATTATAGGAGATGTTGCAAATTTCTAAGATTGCTTTCCAAAGTACTGTTTTCTATATTCTGCAGGGCTGATTGAAGTATTCTTTTTGAAATAATTGCTGAAATGGGATGTTTCAAGAAAACCTAAACGGGCTGCAACTTCTTTGATGCTAAGGGTTTCGTCCTGAAGCATTACTTTTGCTTCAGCAATCGCTTTATCAGCGATCCATGAGCTGATTGTTTTTCCCGTTTTACTGCTGATAACACTTGATAAATAATTAACATGGAGAGCCTGCAAATCAGCATAATCCTGAACCCTGAACTGAGTATTGATCTTTCCGCTGATCAGATCTCTGAAATGCTTTTCAATATTCTGTTTGAAGTTTTTTACGATCTGTGAACTTCGGTTTCCTTCGTAAATAGGATTATAATCCTGAAAAAAGTACTCTTTGATTTTCATCAGCAATGCAATCACCAAAGCACCGATAATTTTATTTTTATACAGTGAATGTCCTTTATACTCTTTATGAATCAGCAAGTATAACTCTTCTATCTGATTAAACTGATAAGAAGTTAAAACACGTGGTAAAACCACTTCGGATAAAAGAAAAGAGAAATCATTATAGACATCATCATGTACATATTCTTTCAAAAATCCTTCTCCAAAAGTTATCAGACAGGTATGTTCCAGTTTTTCCCATTCGAAAATCCGGTAATTGCCGGGATTGGTAAAATAAACAGTGTCTGAAGTTACTTCAAATCTCTGATCGTCGATAGTATAATGTCCAAATGCACTTTTAATAAACAAAAAACTAAAGTAGTTAGGACGAAAAGGCTCTGAACGAAAAGGCAAATCCGGAAATGTTTCTTCCAGATAATGAATGGTAAAACCGGACTCTTCCTCAAGATAATCCACAGGAAGTCCCAGTTGCTGATAGAGTTCGCGCAAAGTGCGTACATTCAGGTTACCGTTTGCCATTGCATTCAATTTCGGGTAAATTTAGACATTAAATTGAGGTTGTCTTCATTTAAATTTCAATAAATAGCATTTATTGTCTGTATCTTTAATATGCAAAAAGGAAAAGTACCTATGTATAAGTACTTTTCCTTTTATAGGATTTTTTTTCTGATTTAAAATTCTTTACGGTTATATCTTATCATACATTAAAATCCATAAGCTTCCATCCATTTTTGTTTCATTTGTTCCGTAATCAGATTATATTCGTTATCAGCTCCTTTTGAAAGAGGATCCAGCGGCGTACGAAGCGGTCTTTTCCCTTTTTCCGTATTGACCAGCATAAGGGCTCCATCTGCGATAACTTGCGGATCAGGAGCTGATTCCGTAAAGAGTTTTCCAAATACAGTCTGAATTTTCTGGCTGATAGCTGCCACTGCAGAACCATAAGATTCCTGAATGCCCTCGCGGTCTCCGTTAACATGCGCCTTACTGATAATTTCCGTCATGAATCCTCCCGGCTCAAGCAGTACTGACTCTATTCCCTGCCCTATCAGTTCTTCATAAGAACCTTCTATAAGGCCTTCCAATGCAAATTTTGTAGAATTATAAGCAGACTGTAACGGAAGTGAAATTCGCCCCACCTGGCTGGAAATTGTGATGATAAGACCATCTTTTGCAGCTCTCATAATGGGTAAAACTTCATTATTCACTCTCAATGTACCCCAAACATTCACATCAAAGAGTTTCTGGATCTGTGGTATTGAATAAGATTCAAGAACTCCTGCTCCATATATCCCTGCATTATTGATCAAAACATCAATTCTACCATACTTTTCATGTACCAAAGCAACAGCTATTTATACTGACT
>CBFQYI010000202.1:0-8077 GCA_965720825.1 uncultured Chryseobacterium sp.
TCAGTGAGTGTAATATTGTTTTTCAGTTCATTGACAGCGGTAGTAGTATAATTCATCTGCTTTTCAATAGAACGGAGATTGGCTAAAGAAGATTCCACTTCGTTCAATGCATTCAGAACAGCTTTTGAATATTCTTCAACAACCTGTTTTTGCTGGGAATTATACTACTACCGCTGTCAATGAACTGAAAAACAATATTACACTCACTGAGAAACAAATAAAAGTTGGTACCAACAACAGTTTTGTGCTGATCCGTAAACAAAGAGACCTTTTGAAAAGTGAAATGAACCTCATCAATCTGGAACTTCAGTACAGAATAGAGCGCATAAATCTTTATATGGCTTTAGGTGCGGAGAACTTCATTTATTCATAATTTTATACTTGGAGAGACTGCAGAAAATATTCTGCAGTCTTTTTTTATTTTTATAAAGTATTAATGTGGCAGTTTATCTCTGAAATATCCATATACCCATGTTCCTGCAATGGCGCTCAACAAAGTAACAGATACTGCTAAAGCTCCTGTTCCGATCTGGGCAAAAAGAGGACCTGGACATGCTCCTGTTATCGCCCAGCCAAAACCAAATATCAATCCACCGTAAATCTGACCTTTGTTGAACTTTTTTGGGGTAAGGGTAATAGGTTCCCCATACATTGTTTTTATCTTAAATTTTTTAATCAGCCACACTGAAATTATTCCCACTAATACGGCACTTCCAATGATTCCATACATGTGGAAAGACTGCAGACGGAACATCTCCTGTATTCTGAACCAGCTGATCACTTCTGCTTTTACGAAAATAATTCCAAAAATAATTCCTGCTGCAAGATATTTCAGGTTGTGATACCATTGATGAGTAAGGGTACTTTCATTCACACAAACAGTATCCTGATGACGTATATCCTGTTCTTTTTCTTTGATCATAATGTAATTCTCTTTTTAAATTATATTTATAGGGAAAGAATGATGGGCAGAACGAGGTTAGCCATTAAAAAGCCCCCAATCATAAAACAGACTGTTGCCACCAAAGAAGGCCACTGTAAGTTGGAAAGTCCCATAATAGCATGTCCGCTTGTGCATCCTCCCGCATATCTTGTTCCGAAACCTACCAAAAACCCTCCTACTACCATCATAATAAATCCTCTCAGGGTCAACAGGCTTTCGAAATTCATCAATTGTTCCGGAACCAGATTGCTGTAATTTGTAATTCCATATCCTGCCAATTCTGCTTTCAGATCAGGATTCACCGTTATATCATTAGGATTCACCAAAAAATGGCCTGCAATCAGTCCTCCAAAGAAGATTCCCAGGACAAAAAAAAAATTCCAGGCTTCTTTCTTCCAGTTATATTTGAAAAAATTAACATTGGCAGGGATGCAGGCTGCACAGATATGTCTCAGCGAGGAACTGATTCCAAAGGATTTATTTCCCATAATCAATAAAGCGGGAACGGTAAGCCCGATCAGTGGACCTGCTATATACCACGGCCAAGGTTCTTTTATAATTTCTAACATTTTTTTATTTATTTAAAATTTTAGTCTGACACACAAAATCACTTTTCGGAATATTTGTGGAGGCAATGGCTTTAAAACCACCTTCAATTTCTGAAAAGTTTCTGTATCCTCTTGCCTGAAGGATACTCGCTGCCATTGTACTTCTGTAACCGCTTCCACAATGCATGTAGAAATGTTCTGTTGGTTCTATCTTATGAATCCATTCGTTGATATAGGCCAGAGGTTTACTATAAGCTTCGTGAATATGTTCTGCATGGTATTCACTTTCTTTTCTTATATCAATGATTTTTGTTTCTTTTACTTTGATTTCAGTTTCAAACTGTTTCGCAGAGATACGGTTGACAAAGTCTGTTTCTTTTCCGCCCTTTTTCCAGCTTTCAAAACCTCCATCCAGAAAACCTAAAATATGATCAAATCCTACTCTGCTCAACCGGGTTACCGCTTCTTCTTCAGCTCCTTTTTCAGTGACCAGCAGAATAGGTTGGTTGACATCAGCAATTAAAGCTCCCACCCAAGGGGCAAAATCACCGTCCAATCCTATATTGATGGACTGTGGGACAAAACCTCTTGCAAAATCACGATTGTTTCTTACATCTAAAATCAAAGCTTCTGAAGCTTCAGCAATTTCTTCAAACTGTTCCGGAGCAAGAGCATGCAAACCTTTTGAAAGTACTTCATCAAAACTGCTGTACCCTTTTTTATTCATCATTACATTCATTCCAAAATAAGCTGGAGGAGGCAAAAGTCCATCTGTTACTTCTTGTATAAAACTCTGTCTGTCCTTTTGATTCAAGGCATAATTGGTTCTTTTTTGATTTCCCAATGTATCTACGGTTTCTTTCTGCATATTTTTACCGCAGGCAGAACCGGCTCCATGAGCGGGATAAACCGTAATATCATCTTGTAAAGGCAGAATTTTATGATATAAACTATCATATAAAAGGCCTGCCAGTTCTTCCTGAGTCATATTTGCTCCTTTCTGTGCAAGATCCGGACGCCCTACATCTCCAAGGAATAAGGTATCACCGCTAAAAAGAGCTTTTTCATTACCATTTTCGTCAATCAATACATAACATGAACTTTCAAGGGTGTGTCCTGGTGTATGAAGAACTTTAATTTTACTATTTCCGAGTTCAAATATCTGCTGATCTTCTGCAATAATAGCATCAAACTCGGGACTGGCTGTTGGACCATAAACAATTGGAGCTCCAGTTTTATGGCTTAAATCCAGGTGTCCACTTACGAAATCTGCGTGAAAATGAGTTTCAAAAATGTATTTCAATTTTGCTCCATCTTCTTTCAGTCTTTTGATATAAGGCTGTGTTTCTCTTAAAGGATCAATAATTGCGGCTTCTCCCGCTGAGGTAATATAGTAAGCGCCTTGTGCAAGACATCCTGTATAAATCTGTTCTATTTTCATTGTATTTTATTTTGATTTATTATCTGATACAAATTTCCATCTTTCCTTTTTCCTGTACAGCTACTTTTGTTACATAAGAAAATTAAAGGAAAATTTCTTTCGCAATAATATAAACACCCATAATCAGGATAAACCATCCGAATGCAGGTTTCAGTTTTTTGCCGTCTATCTTTTTTGATAATTGAGAGCCAATAATAATTCCCACAACGGCAATGGCCGTAACAGAAAGCAGAAGCTCCCATTCTATTTTCATATGATTTACAGAGGAAAAAAAGCCGATCAGAGAATTGAGCGAAATAATAGCCAATGAAGTTCCTATCGCAATCTTCATTGGGATTTTTAACAGGTTAACCAATGCCGGAATAATCATAAAACCGCCTCCAGCTCCTACCAATCCGGTTAAAACACCTACTATGAAACCCTGTCCGACTGCCAGAAAAGCATTATTCCCAGTACTTTCTAAAGGTTCTTTTGAAAAATTGCTCTTGATCATTTTATAGGAGGCCAGAATCATTAAACCTGCAAAAACCAATAATAAAAAGATATTTCTGGTCATTGTAAAATCCTGTATCCGAAATACTTCCTGAGGAATTAAAGGAAGGAGGTATATTCTGGTCAGAAAGATGGAAATAACAGACGGAATTCCAAATATCAAAGCTATCTTAAAATTAACCAGTCCTTTTTTAAAATACGATATAGAGCCCACCAAACTACTAATTCCCACGACAAAGAGTGAATATTCTGTTGCAAGAAAAGCATCTATTCCAAAGAGATAAACAAGAACAGGAACAGTGAGAATACTTCCTCCACCTCCTATTAAACCGAGAGAAACACCGATTAAAACGGCTGCTGCATATCCTATAATTTCCATTTCTATTCAACTAATTATGATGCAAAAATGGGAATGTGGAAAGAAAGCTACAGCTACTTTTGTTACATAAGGAGATTTTTTAACACGAATGAACACTAATCGTTTCACAAAGGACACAAAGAAGTTAGAGTAATTCCTCTTCTTTGAGATTGCTTCACCTTCGGTTCGCAATGACTCTAACCACCCCGTCAAAAATTCTTTGAATTTTTGCCACCCCTCCGGAGGAGGGGAATATGAGTACCTTTGATTGAAGTGAAGTGAATGTTATGAATTGAGGGTTTTTAGAAGGGTGATTTTGTTTCTGCCTAACCTGAGTTTTCCGTCTTCTTCCAGTTGCTTCAAAAGTCTTGATACCACTACCCTTGCAGTTCCCAACTCATTAGCCAACTGTTCATGGGTCGTATGAATAGTTTCAGAACCGGTGAGTTCAGATTTTTTCTGCAGCAAATTGAGAAGTCTTTCGTCTACTTTTTTGAAAGCAATGGCGTTGATGATATCTAATAGTTCTTCAAATCTTTTATGATACAATCTGAAAATATAATCCAGCCATTCCGGATGTTCTTTGATGAATAAAGACACCTTGTCTACCGGTAAGAAAAGTATTTCTGCATCTTCTTCAATCTCAGCTTTTACAATGCTCTTTTCATTGTGCATACCGCCCAGAAAAGACATGATACAGCTTTCTCCTGCTTTGATGTAGTACAGTAAAATTTCACGCCCATCTTCTTCCGTTCTGATCACTTTCAGCATTCCTTTCATCACAATAGGAATGGAACGGATGGAAGCATTTTCATCTAAAATAATGTCTCCTTGATGGTAATTTTTTGTTGTACCGTATTGATACAGCTTTTCTACCAGTTCCGGTGATGATGAGAATTCGGAAGAAAGTATGGTGTCGTCCTGCATTTTTTTATTCTAATTTACGCCAATTTCATCAACAAACAACCACGCTTTGGAATCTGCCCCCGGATTTCCTGCCGGAATAATACCTGCATTTTCAATAATTAATTTCAGGTATTTTGCATTCTGCGTTGCTATATTCACTTTGATTTTTCCTTTGACTTTCTGAATTTCAGATGTATTGATTTCTTTGATCAATTTAAAATTCCTGTTGTCATCAGAAACAAAGATCTTTGCTGATTTCGCAAGATGAATCCAACTACCTTTATTTTCGAGTGTATTAAAATACACTTCTGAGAAATCTGTTTTCTGACCAAAATCTATTGTTGCCACTACATCTTTTCCCTGAAAGCCCAGCCATGTTTTACCCAGCTGTTTTACATTTCCAATAATACCATCTATTAAGGTGAACGCTCCACCAAAAGAATAGTTTTCGCTGGGTTGTTGTTCTAAAGTTATCTTTTTTCCAGTAGTTTTTGAAATGGTAAATTGCTGTGAAGAGATAGCGCTCTTTAATTGCCCGTCTTCGAAATAAGCTGATTTAACCGTTAAAGAATTAGGAATCTGAACCGCATTCTGATACGTTTCAGAATTGATGGAAGGGTTGGTTCCGTCAAGTGTATATCGGATACCGCTTGAATTCTGCGAAGTTGAAAGCTCGTAAGCAATGCCGTTATTGGAAGGAATTACTTTTCCGATGATGTTATAAATGCTTCTTGCATAATTTACCTTCATATTATCAAGAACTTTAAACTGGTTAATCACTCTGTTTTCAAATTCTTTATAGTGTTTAGGATCTGATGTTCCCCATCCCACTTCAGAAAGTGCCATTAATCTTGGGAAAATCATGTACTGTACCTGTTTGAAATCTAAAATATATTCTGTCCACAGATTAGCCTGAACTCCCATGATGTATTGGGCTTGTTCTGCATTCAGTTCGGAAGGAATGGGATCGTAAGCGTATACTTTTTCCAAAGGAGTAAATCCTCCAAAAGCATTAGGTTCAGACTGTGGATCTCCCTGATAGTGGTCAAAATAGCAGTATGCACCTGGTGTCATTACCGCAAAGTGTTTTGATTTTGCTGCTTCAATACCTCCGTTCACGCCTGTCCAGCTCATTACAGCAGCATTCGGAGCTAGCCCGCCTTCTAAAATTTCATCCCAGCCAATGATTTTCCGGCCTTTACTGTTAACATATTTTTCAATCCGATGAATAAAGTAGCTTTGCAAGCCATGTTCATCTTTTAAATTATTTTTCTTAATCAGTTCCTGGCAGTGGGCACATTCTTTCCATCTTGTTTTCGGGCATTCATCACCGCCAATATGAATGTATTGGGAAGGGAATAATTTGATTACCTCATCCAAAACATTTTCCAGAAATGTAAAGGTCTCGTCTTTCGGGCAGAAAACATCATCAAAAACACCCCATTTTGTAGCAGGTTCAAAAGGTCCTTGGGTACATGCCAGTTCAGGATATGCAGACAGTGCGGCCAACGCATGCCCAGGCATTTCAATTTCAGGGACCACAGTAATGTGTCTGTCCTGAGCGTATTTTACCACCTCTTTTATTTGTTCCTGTGTATAAAAATAAGGTCCGTAAGGCTTTCCGTCAAACGTATTGTCAACGTAAGCTCCGATCATGGATTCTTTACGCTTTGAGCCAATTTGCGTCAGTTTCGGATATTTTTTAATTTCAATTCTCCATCCCTGATCATCCGTTAAATGCCAATGGAAAGTATTCAGTTTATACATCGCCAGATAATCGATATACTGTTTCACCTCATCCACTGTAAAAAAGTGACGACATACATCCAAATGCATTCCTCTCCATGCAAATTTCGGCTGATCTTCAATTTTCATTGCCGGAATTTTCTTACCATCTTTATACTGTTCAATAATCTGAATTAAAGTTTGAAGAGCCAGAAAATAGCCTTGTTTAGTATAAGACTTAATATGAATTTGCTTTGGAGAAATTTCTAATGAATAGTATTCCTTCTTCTGTTCAGTTTCTGCCTGTGAAGCGGAAGGAATTATAGAGTTTGTTAAATGAATCACACCACCCTTCTGAGCATATTGAAATTGTAACTGAGAACCTATTCTTTTTTTTAAATATTCTGTCTCCTCTTTTGGCAGATTACCACTTAATACGAAAGTTTTGAGGATTACAAATTCTCCCTGTGAAAGTTGAACTTTTTGAGGATAAGGGATTAGGTTTAATTTATTTTGAGCAAAAATCACGTTTGAAATCAATACAAAAAATACTAAAAAAGTCCGTATCATTAGATGGGGTTAAGGTTTGAGCTAAGATAATTATTTTTCAAAACTCTTTGAGCCTTTTTTAAAAACAAAATGTAAACATCTTAATCGTTTACATTCTTGTGAAATAAATAATTTAAAGTTGTTAAATCATATATCTAGAAATTATTCTATTATATACTCTACATTATGGTTTGTTTTTTGATCAATTTAGTCAACTTAAAAAATTTAAAAAGTTTAAATTTGTAAAAAAATAGGATGAAAAAAAACATTTTTCTGGCAGCCGGATTATTATTCTCAATGTCAGCTCAGGCACAAATCTTTGATATTATAAAATCTGCTGTTAAAGATAAAACAGGCGTAGATCTTAATGTTCCTGTAAAAAATAATGGTACGGCAACTCCTGCTAAGACTACCACTACAACGTCCAGTCAGTCTAATAATTCATCTGCCAACCTTGGAAACCTTACTTCCGGTCAGATTTCTTCAGGATTAAAAGAGGCTTTAAGTATGGGTGTAACGGATGGAGTAAAGAAACTGGCAGTAACCGATGGTTTTTTCAAAAATGAAGCCGTAAAAATTTTAATGCCTGAAAAATTAAGAAAAATCGATACTACTTTACGTTCCATCGGAATGGGAAGTCTTGCTGACGAAGGGGTGAAACTCCTGAACAGAGCTGCTGAAGATGCCGTAACAGAAGCCGCACCTATTTTTACGAATGCCATTACTTCTATGACAATTACAGATGCCAAAAATATTTTATTAGGCAGTAATAATGCTGCAACCAATTATCTGCAGGGAAAAACCCAAACTCAACTGTTCAATGCCTTTCAGCCTAAAGTAAAAGCTTCTTTAGGAAAAGTAGGTGCTGATACGCTTTGGAAAAACCTTATTTCAAAATATAATACATTTACCGGACAAGCTGTCACTACAGATCTAAATGAATATGTTACCACAGAAACCATTAATGGAGTTTTTAAAATGGTTGCAGATAAAGAAAACGGGATCAGAAATACGCCTGCAATGAGAACTACAAGTATTTTGCAGAAGGTATTTGGGGCTCAGGATGGGAAATAAAATAAGAAGCTAAATAGTAGAGGTTAGAAATTAGATTGACA
>CBFQYI010000203.1:0-8045 GCA_965720825.1 uncultured Chryseobacterium sp.
CTTTCATTTTCTTTATAAATTCTGTTGAACTGTCTGATGAAATAGGAAAAATCCTGTCCGTTGAACGTTCTGTGAATGCTTTTATCCTGAATACTTTCCAGATCTTTTTCTGAATAATTCATTACAAAATCGTAGGGAGAATTTCCCATAATATCAAGCATTTTATCCGCAGAATTAATGATCGACTTTCTGTTTCCCCAGGAAATTGTGGCTACCAGAAATCCTGCAATTTCAATGTCCTGTTTTAAAGAAAAACGATGTGGAATCTGTATAGGGTCATTTTCAATAAAATCAGGAGCGTTGAACTGATCTGCTTTTTCGTTGAGAAAATCTCTGAGTTCTTCAAATTTCAACATATTCATTCTAAATCTTTACACTCTCCAATGCTTTTGGTAAAAATGTATTGGGAAATATTTCTCTCGCTTCATCAGTAAATACGGTCAGATCTCCATATCTGTTGGAAAAGTGACCTAAAATCAGTTTTCCAACCTGAGCTTTCTGAGCAATGGTAGCTGCTTCCAAAGCTGTGGTATGACCTGTATAATCTGCCATTTCCTTCAAATCATGTAAAAATGTAGATTCATGATACAGAACCGTTACATTCTTAATAATAGGAATCACACTTTCAAGATAACGGGTATCACTGCAAAATGCATAGGATACCGATGGAGCCGGATCAACAGTCAGAATTTCATTTTTAAGGACATAACCATCGCTTAGTACAAAATCTTTTCCTGCCTTGATATTGTGATAATCGCAGGTTTCAATTTCGCTGTACTTGGCAATCTCTTTCATATTAAGATGTCTGTCTTTCGGTTTTTCTTTAAAAAGATACCCATTACAGTAAATCCTGTGATCCAACGGAATAGTATATACCTCTATTCTATTGTCCTCATATATCTTTTCAGAATAATCTTTATCCAGTTCATGATAAATCACTTCAAAACCACGATGGGTTTCTGTAATCTGAAAAATGGTTTCCATCATCTTCTTAATTCCTTTAGGACCATACACATGCAAGGGCATATCTCTTCCTAAAAGACGGAAAGAAGCTATAAGCCCCGGAAGTCCGAAACAATGATCCCCATGAAGATGGGAGATAAAAATATGATTGATTTTTGAAAATCTTGCTTTTGCCTTTCTCAGCTGTACCTGTGTACCTTCTCCACAATCAATCAGGAAGAGTCTTTCTTCCATTTCCAGCAGCTGTGCTGTGGGTGATGTATTGATGGTTGGAATCGCAGAGTTAAAACCTAATATTGTTAAATAAGTACTCAAATCAATAATTTATGATAACAAATGTACAACAGAAAATATAAATGGGGATTTCACCCTGATATTTAAACTTAATCAGTTACTTTTAAAAAATCCATAAATAGGTCTAATGCCTGTTTACGGTGGCTGATTTTATTCTTGTCTTCAGGATCCATTTCTGCAAAGGTTCTTTCGTATCCTTCAGGAACAAAAATCGGATCATATCCAAAGCCTTTGAAACCTTTATTTTCCGTCAGTAAATTTCCATGAACTCTGCCTTCAAAATATTGAGCACCATTTTCATCATAATAACACAAAACAGTCACAAAATAAGCTTTCCTGTTTTCAATTCCCTGCATTTCTTCCAATACCTTTTCGATATTTTTTGCAAAATCATGGTCTCCGGCATAACGGGCTGAGAAAATTCCCGGTCTTCCGTCTAAAGATTCGACTACCAAACCGCTGTCATCTCCCAAGCTTGGAATACCAGTTTTTTCAAAGCAATATTTGGCCTTGATCAGAGCATTGGCATGAAAAGAATCTCCATCTTCTACAATTTCTTCGTGAATATTATAATCGGTAAGGCTTTTCACCACGCAATCATTTCCCAGGATCTGTTGGATTTCTTCTTTTTTATGTTCGTTGTGTGTAGCTACTAATAATTCCATTTCTATATTCATTTTCAATTTTACTTTTTTAATCGGGTTACTTACATTTCAGCATAATGTACTTTATACTTTTTCATAAAAAGATAATAGAACAAAGAGAAAAGTACAATTCCAACAGCAAGTACAAGCCATTCTGAAATATGAAGAACCTTTGCAAAACTTTCATCTTTACCATAAAGAACCAATAGCGACAGGGTAAAATTATTAAACGCATGCAGCAATATCGGCATCAGTAAAGATTTTGTTTTATGATAAACCAATCCCAGTACACAGCCCAACATTACAGCGCTGATAAACTGCCATGGATTTCCGTGAACCACCCCAAAAATAATAGAGGCATACAGAATCGCTTTCCAGGGTTCTACTCCTTTATTGATCAATCCTTTCTGAATAATTCCTCTGAATATAATCTCCTCAAAAATCGGAGCCATAATTACGGTCATGATGATCATCACAACAGGATTATCTGTCAATTGACTCATCAGTTGGATAAAATATTCATAAAAGTCACCGAAAAACGGACCTGTGGTTGGGATCTGAGCGGCAATAAATTCAGAAATAAACATCATCCCCGCCATCATTGGAAAGATGAGAAGATAGGTAGAAAAATTAACTGATGATAAATTGAAGTTAAGTTTCTTTTGAGTGGTACGTCTTACAATAAAAAAATCAAAGAAGGCAATAGCAGTAAGGAATACTACAGCATTCACTACCATAAAAAACCAATCCTTAAGCTCAAGATTTTCCTTGAAAACAACTTTCCAAAAAGTATTGAATAAGGAAACGGCCATTGTTCCCACGAATCCTCCAACCACCAAAACAACACCGCCAAACCATGTGAACGTAAACTTCGGATATTTGCTATTTTCCATCCTTTCTCTGTAAAAGTTTATGAGAAACAAAGATAATTTTTTTGACTGCTACAGGCAACTAAAAAAGGAATTTCTTATTTTCAATCCATGGCGATGAATAGCATAAGATTTCTATTACAAATGGCTTAATCCAGAATGAACAGTTTTACTACAACTATTGATATGAAGTTACTCATTCCCTTACCCCTCCTAACTACTCACTCTCCAACCTAATAAGCATTGTTTCAATTTAAATTTGAAAACTTCATAAAAAATCACGATTTTTGCAACTTCAAAATACGATATGTCAGACTTAATCAAAGAAATACAAAAAAGAAAGACCTTCGGGATCATTTCCCACCCGGATGCCGGAAAAACAACTCTTACAGAAAAGTTACTTCTTTTCGGGGGAGCTATCCAGGAAGCGGGTGCGGTAAAATCCAACAAAATAAAAAAAGGAGCTACCTCCGACTTTATGGAAATTGAAAGACAGAGAGGAATCTCTGTAGCGACTTCCGTATTGGCTTTTGAATACAGAGACCACAAAATCAATATTCTCGATACTCCTGGTCACAAAGACTTTGCTGAGGATACTTACAGAACATTAACTGCTGTAGACTCCGTAATCGTTGTGATTGACGTTGCAAAAGGGGTTGAGGAACAAACTGAAAAACTGGTTCAGGTGTGTAGAATGAGAAACATTCCGATGCTGGTTTTCATCAATAAACTAGACCGTGAAGGTAAAGACGCCTTTGATCTTTTGGATGAAGTAGAACAGAAATTAGGATTAACGGTTTGTCCTCTTTCTTTACCGATTGGTATGGGAAGTGATTTCCAGGGAATTTATAACATCTGGGAAGACAATATTCAGTTATTCTTAGAAGAGAAAAAACAGAAAGTTGGAGATTCTATTAAATTTGACGATATCAATGATACATCTATTGATGATGTGATTGGTGAAAAAGCGGCAAAAACTTTAAGAGAAGAGCTTGACCTTATTCAGTCTGTTTACCCTGAATTTAACCGTGAAGATTATATGAAAGGTGATCTTCAGCCGGTATTCTTCGGATCAGCTTTAAATAACTTTGGAGTACGTGAATTATTGGATGCTTTCATTGATATTGCTCCAATGCCACAGCCTAAGGAAAGTGATACCCGTCTGGTAAAACCTGAGGAAAGCACTTTCACAGGATTTGTTTTCAAAATCCACGCGAATATGGATCCTAAGCACAGAGACAGACTTGCTTTCGTAAAGATTGTTTCGGGAACCTTCAAGAGAAACGAAAACTATTTACTGGTAAGAGAAGGTAAGAAAATGAAATTCTCTTCTCCTAATGCATTCTTTGCAGATAAAAAAGAGGTGGTGGAAGAAAGTTTCCCAGGTGACATCGTTGGTTTACATGATACGGGAAGTTTCAGAATCGGAGATACATTGACTGGTGGAGAAAAATTAAGCTTCAAAGGGATTCCAAGCTTCTCTCCTGAACATTTCCGTTATATCAATAACAACGATCCGTTAAAAGCTAAGCAGTTGGCGAAAGGTATTGATCAGCTGATGGATGAAGGGGTTGCGCAGTTGTTCACCCTTGAAATGAATGGAAGAAAGATCATTGGAACGGTTGGAGCCCTTCAGTACGAAGTTATCCAATATCGTTTAGAGCATGAATATGGTGCAAAATGTACTTATGAACCTCTATCTATGCACAAAGCTTGCTGGGTAGAAGCTGATGAAAAGTCTGAAGAATTCAAAGAATTTGCAAGATTAAAGCAGAGATTCCTGGCGAGAGATAAATACAATCAATTGGTATTACTTGCAGACTCTTCTTTCACGATTCATATGACTCAGGAGAAATTCCCGAATGTGAAATTACACTTTATCAGTGAGTTCAGAGAAAATTAAGAAGTAAACAGGCAAAATCGCAAAAGGCGAAATTGTTCAAAATATAGATCCGCAGAAGTTTTCTGCGGATTTTTTTATCATGTATTTTTCAAAACCACCCCGTCAAAAATTCTTTGAATTTTTGCCACCCCTCCAAAGGATGGGAATTTTCAGTTTTCCGAACTCATATTTGGCGAGACGACAAAATGTATGGATAAATTCAGCGTTCTGTTTGTTATTCCGTAGGAATCCAAATCCATAAGTAATAAAATCCTGTTATTAAATGCTGCATTACGAAGTATAAATTCTTTTCTCACCCCATCAAAACCAAGAAAAACGCTTTGTAAATCTTTTGTAAAATAAATACAAAAGACTGAAAATATAACGGTTACAATTTTACCAGCACAATACATTTCATTTACAACCTTTACAAGAACTTCCCTTCTAATTTTACTTCATCAAAAAAATTAATCTTATGAAAAAGTTCATCTTACTCGCTGCTGTAGCAAGCACTTTCATTATGTGTAAAAAAGCTGAAGCTACTCAGGATAAAATACATGAAGCAATCCATTCAGCCGACAGTGCGGCCACAGTTGCTACAGAAACCGTTGAAAATGCCAGTAAAACAGTAGACCAGGTTATGGATTCTGCAAGCATTAAAATAAAAGACTTTGAGAATACAAAAAATGACATCCAGAAAAAGATAGAGAACACTTCCAAAATGGTAGATTCTTTATCTGATAAAATAGCCAATACAAAACTGGAATCCAAAATAGAGAAAAAGGATTCTATGGGGAAGAAATCTGAGAAAGTTGCCGTAAAAACTCCTGCTCCGAAGGTTATTAAAGAAACTAAAATTATTTATAAAGACAAACCTAAGAATGACAGCTATGAACTGAATATGTCTAAAGATAAAATGGTAAAATCAGGATATCTTGTCATAAGAGCAGAAAACGGTGAAACGGTGAAGGAAATCATCCGGGAAGAAGCGAACAGAAATAACGGGTATATTAAAAGTGAAAATCTGTCTTATGTGGAATCAGCCAGCCTTCATGGAGAGGATCAAAAAGTATACAGTCTGGATATCAAAGTTCCTATGCAGCATTTTGATGGGTTAATGGACGCTATTAATAGTAATGTTGGAGATATTGATACAAAAGATATTCAGGTTTCAGGGCGTAACTATTCAGACAATGCAATCTGTACCATCAATGTGAATATCAGTGAGAAAGCCAAAACAGAGACAGAGCCTAAAACTTTCGGTGGAAAATCACTGGCTGCCATTGAATCCGGCTGGGATGTTATTACTTCCATATTCCTGTTTATCCTTCCATTATGGCCTTTATTCCTGATTGCCTGTATTGGGTATTATTTCTATAAAAAGAAGAACAAAAACATTCCTGATAACGATTCTCACTAGGTTTCAATCTTTCCTCAGGGTAGTTTTTTAATATTTTTTTAATGAGGTTTAGAATTGAAATTCGATACTAATGTTTAATTTTATCAAACGTTAAAAAAGTGCTTGCTTATTAGAAAAATAACTCTTAACTTTAAGTATAAGCAAAATGTAACGAATCTTCGTTGTGAAACAAGGTTCAAAAATAAATTTGGAAATTTTATTTCATATATTAATATTTTGTGATTTGGTGTAAAATAAGGCCCTCATATTGAGAGCCTTATTTGTTTTATTTCATATTCACTACTTTATCTACAATGAACTTTGTGTTTCCTCTCCAGGGAAGTGCACCATTGTACTCTTTGTAATGCAGGTCAAAAGTTTTACCGCTGTTGGTTTCCAGTTGTTTGAAAATTTCGGGGTCATCTACGGAAAATTCAAACTCATAGCTTGTAATTGTTCCTGTTTTTCCTCTTCCAAAGCCTTCCTGAATCAGCTTACCTTCATAAGTTTTGAAGACATAACCTTTTTTCATAGCATAGTTCAGATATCCGGATTTTACTCCTTCACCGAAAACAAAATAATACTTATACCAGACAAATACGCCCAGTAACAGCAGTACAACCCCAAGGGTGATCCACAAAGATTTTTTCATAGGTAGTGTGTTTTATAAAATGTTATTTTGCGATGCTTCTGGAGATCACGATTTTCTGAATTTCAGAAGTTCCCTCATAGATCTGAGTGATTTTTGCATCTCTCATTAATCTTTCTACGTGGTATTCTTTCACGTATCCGTATCCACCATGGATCTGTACTGCTTCAATAGTAGTATCCATTGCTACCTGAGAAGAGTATAATTTTGCCATAGCTCCACTTTCAGAAATATCTTTTCCTGCATCTTTTTCACAAGCAGCTTTGAAACATAGCATTCTTGCAGCAGTAATCTGAGTCGCCATATCAGCCAATTTGAATGCGATAGCCTGGTGGTTGATGATTTCAGTTTTGAAAGCTTTTCTTGTTTTAGCATATTTCAATGCCAGTTCGTAAGCACCTGAAGCAATTCCTAAAGCCTGAGAAGCAATACCAATTCTTCCTCCGTTCAATACTGCCATAGCAAAGTTGAATCCGAATCCGTCAGCACCAATTCTGTTTTCTTTTGGAACTTTTACGTTATTAAAGATCAAAGAGTGAGTATCACTTCCTCTGATTCCTAATTTGTCTTCTTTTAATCCGATTTCAAATCCTTCCCATCCTCTTTCAACGATAAAAGCATTGATTCCTTTGTGCTTTTTCTCAGGATCTGTCTGTGCAATTACGATATAATAAGTCGCTGTTCCACCATTGGTGATCCAGTTTTTGATACCATTTAAAAGATAATAATCTCCTTTATCTTCAGCAGTAGTTTTCTGAGAAGTTGCATCAGAACCAGCTTCCGGCTCAGATAATGCAAATGCTCCAATTACCTGTCCGCTTGCCAGTGGAGTAAGATATTTTACTTTTTGCTCTTCAGAAGCAAATTTTTCAAGACCGGCACAAACCAATGAGTTGTTTACAGACATCACAACAGCTGCAGAAGCATCTACTTTTGCAATTTCTTCCATTGCAAGTACGTAAGAAACGCTATCCATACCTGCACCTCCGTATTTTGGATCTACCATCATTCCTAAAAGTCCCATTTCTCCCATTTTCTTCACCTGTTCTGCAGGGAATTTTTGGTCACGGTCTCTTTCAATCACTCCAGGTAAAAGTTCGTTCTGTGCAAAGTCTCTTGCTGCCTGCTGAATCATCAGCTGTTCTTCCGATAAATTAAAGTCCATAAAAAAAATAATTAGATAGCCGTAAATTTACACTTTTTAAGCAAATCTGAAAAAATAAATTAAAAGCGATAAAATGGCAGGTTTTGCAAAGTTTAATGATAATGGATACGCGTTTCGGGATCAAGAATAATAAGGTAAGAAGACAATATAAAATACATGGAGAAAAATAAACCTTTATAA
>CBFQYI010000204.1:0-8043 GCA_965720825.1 uncultured Chryseobacterium sp.
GTTGCATATCCTCCATGGCTTCCTCCATAGATGGCAACTTTATCCTTGTCTACCCAACCCTGCTCAATAGCATATTTTACTCCATCTTCCACATCATCCATCGCTTTTCTTCCAATCTGCTTGTAACCCGCTTTCTGGAATGATTTTCCATATCCACCGGAGATTCTGAAATTCACCTGAAGCGTAGCATATCCACGGCTTGCAAACAACTGTGTTTCCGGATTGAATCCCCAACGGTCTCTGATTCCCTGAGGACCGCCGTGAGGGTTTACAATCAGAGGAACTTTTTTACCTTCCACAGCCGCTTTTGGCAATGTAATATATCCATGAATAGTTAGTCCGTCCCTGCTTTTGAATTCGATAGGTCTCATTTCAGCCATATCTTCTTCCTTCAGCTGAGGCATCAGGTTGTAAAGAAGTTTGGTCTGCTTGGTTTTGGTATCGTATTCATAATAAGTTCCGTAGAGCTTATCACTTCCTACAACAACCAGAAGTTTATCATTATTATCATCAGAAGAAGCAATTCCAAATTCCTTATCTCCAAACTGAGATTTTAATTTGTCATGTATTTCTTTATAGAATTTACTTACCGGAACCGTTTCTCCTTTTGTGCCTTCATAGCTGATATAGTCAAGTTCATAGTTTCTGTTTTTACCGGCAGTACTTATTGAGCTTACATCATATACAGGATTAGAATAAATTTCTTTAATCACTGCATTCTTCTTCAGATCATATAGTACAATTCTCGCTTTATCGCTATCCAGATTCGTTACCACATACGCTTCGTCTTTATTTTTAGAATTTTCATTAAATTCTATAATACTGAAGGTATCAGACCAGTCTGCAGATTTAATCAGATTGAATTTTCCTGTCTGTAGATCTTTATAATAGATTTTTGTGGTTAATCCATTTTCAAGGACGCTATAGCCTCTCAGATTTCCATCTTTATCAAAAAGATAATCATCAATAGGGCTGTTTACATCTTTATTTTCATACAATTGGGTCATTTCCCCTGTAACGAAATTGATTTTAAAAGGCTCGAAGATCTGTTTGTTGTTTTTATTCATGGTAACCACAACAAAATCAGTGTCTTTTACAGGAATAATCGCCTGTACCTTTACTCCGTCAAATGGGGTTAAGTCCTTTTGATTGCTTCCATCGATATCGGTGGCATAAAGGTGGATATTTTCATTTCCGCCTCTATCCTGTGTATAGAAAAGACGTTTTTTGTTCAGCCATCCATAATTTCTTACCAGATCATCTTTTTCTACAATAGCTTTGGAAATCTTTCCGGTGCTAAGATCTTTTACATAGACGTGATTTTTTTTCTCCTGATCTTTTTCTTTATAGGAAAGATATTTCCCATCAGGAGAGATTTTAAATGCTGAGGCTTTTGGTCTTGCAAAATAATCTTCAACTTTATATGTAAAGTTTCCTTTATCGTAAGAAATAAGTTTTTCAAGACTAGCCTTGGAAGATGGCAAAGTAGGATCTCCCGGCAGTTTGGCAGTAGAACTCTGTGCGTGGGTCATAATGGTAGATAGTACAATGATGGCTGTACCGAAAATGTTGTGATTTAGGTTCATAACTTCTGTTTTAAAGGTTAAAGTTATTTAAGCATTTCATGTTTAGAATAATAAAAACAAATGCATTTCCATAATAAGACACCTTATACCTATAAAATGTTACATTTTTTATCTATTTAATTAAAAAAAATCTCAATTATATAAAAAAACAGCCTATACAGACTGTCTTTTTTTAGTGTAAATAAATCCCGAAATACCAGGTCCAGACGATCAGAATAATCTGCATGGGAATCCTTTGATTGTAAAGATATTTCATTCCTGGACCGGTGTAATCGGCTTTAAAAATATTAATCTTTTTCCTGGAAGAATTGATATTGGCTATAAAAACCAATACATAGAAAATAATGAGTAAAATAGCTGTCATCTCACGAATTGACGGAATCATCAATCCGATTCCTGCTGCAATTTCCAGAACTCCGGTAAAGTATACCCAAAACATTCTGGCAGGGATAAAATCAGGAATCATCATCGCCATTCCCTTTTGAAATTTAAAATGGGAAAAACCTGTAAATAGGATGAAAACAGCCATTCCCAAATTTCCTGAAAATATAAAATCCGGCTTTCCCTGAAATAAAAAAGTTCCCAGCAAAGCCAGAATAAAAGTTGCGAAAAGTATTACGAGTAATTTCATTTTTAGGTGGTAGATAGGTGGTAGATATTAGGTGGCAGGTAGCAGATATTAGTATTCATGGTAAGATAGCAACTCTAAACATTAAACATTAAACATTAAACATTAAACATTAGGCATTACACCTTGAACCTTGAACCTTGAACCTTGAACTTTAAACGTTGAATTTTTTTACACTGAGCCAAGGCTCACTCCTTCGGCAAGACTTTTCACAACCATCAGTCCTTTTGTAAAGCCTGTGTTCATATGATCCTGCCATTGTTTTTCCACCTGAACTTCGGCGTGAAGTTTTGTTTTTCCTCCAAAGTCTATCAGAAAGTATTTCTCAAAACTTCCGTTCCATTCCATGACTTCTTTACTCTGGGTGTCTTCATTTCCCTCTTTATCCACCATTCCCAGATGTTTGAATACAATCTGGTTAGGTTCATCCAGACTGTCTATGGTTGAAACCATTCCTTCTCCGTGGGCATTCAGGAAATAGGTTTTCCCTCCTACCTTCCAGTCGGATTTCATAACCGATCCTGCACCGAAATATTTGGTCCATTCACTGTACGTTTCAGGATTCCAAAGGATGTCCCATACTTTTTGCAGAGGAGCATCAATTACTGTTTCGTATGATAAGGTTTCCATTTGTTTGATTTTTTTTTAAGTGGTCATTACGAGCAAAACAATCTCAAAGTTCAAATGATTTTTCCTTTCTATTCAAACTGAATTGTTTACAACTGATTTTCCGAAAGATGCTTAACAATTGCCATAGCTTTTGGAAATTTCTCTTCAAAGAATTCTTTAAATTCTGCCGGAGTCTGAACTTCCGTTTTCAGCAAAGTTCCTTCTTCGTTTTCTTCAAGAAAATAAGCTTCTGTGGCTTCTCCCCAATCCTGAGGAACTTCAATACCTTCATAAATTTCGCCCAGATGCAGAAATTTTATTTCTTCGTTAGGAATCACTTTTTCTACTCTGCTGTACATCCCGTTGTTTTTAGGATCAAGAAATTTGACGATATTATTTTCTTCCAGCGTTCCTTCATAAAAAGAACCATCTGTAAATGCTGTGGTCCATTGTCTGTAGGTAATGTCTCCCCAAAGGACACTCCATACTTTTTCAGGTTCAGCATTGATTTCTATTTCGTATGATAATTTTTCCATATATTTTTTAAGGTATTAGGTGGTAGATAATGGGTTGCAGGTGGTCGTGTTGGAGGGTGAGTGAGTTTGAGAGTTTGAGGGTCGGAGGGTCGGAGGGTTGTTATGTGAACACTTCTAACTTCTAACTTCTAACTTCTAACTTCTAACTTCTAACTTCTATCCTCCTACAAAATCACCTCCGTTAATGTGTATTATTTCTCCAGTGATATAACTTGCATCTTTTGAGGCAAGAAAAACATAGGCAGGTGCTACTTCAGAAGGCTGTCCCGCTCGTTTCAGCGGAGTATCTTTTCCAAATTTGGAAAGATCATCAAAAGCTTCTTTCACAAGTGGCGTCCATATTGGACCGGGAGCAATTCCGTTCACAAGGATTTCTTTTTCTGCGAGGCTATCCGCCAATGATCGGATAAAAGACAAAACAGCACCTTTTGTTGCTGCATAATCTATTAAGTGATCACTTCCTCTATAAGCTGTAACAGAAGTGGTACAGATAATCCGACCTCCTTTTGCCATCATCGGAAGAAAATTTCTGGTGAATGAAATCATAGAAATGATGTTGGTATCAAATGTTTCCTGAATCTGTTCATCAGAGATTTTTTCCAGACTGTTTTTTGAGGTATGAATTCCAGCATTATTAACTAGAATATCAAGATTCTTCCACTCTGTTTTAATCTTGTCTGCACACTTGGTTCTGAATGCTTTCCGGGTTAGATCTCCTTTGATCAGAAGACACTTCTTCCCTTCCTTTTCAACCAGTTTTTTTGTTTCTTTAGCATCCTCGTCACTTTCTTTATAGATAATGGCGACATCTGCTCCTTCTCTGGCAAAATGAACAGCTACAGCCTGTCCTATGCCGCTGTCTCCTCCGGAAATGACCGCTTTCTTATCCTGCAACTTCCGACTTCCCCGGTAATCGTTCCGGATAATTTCCGGAAACAGTCCTTCTTTAGGGACTTTTGACTTAGATTTTGATTTGTTCTGTGTTTTCATAAGCAAATCTTTTCTCTAAAGTACATCAAACAATACGCCGAAAAGTTTAAGAATTATAAGCATCTTCCAAATCCTGGATGATAATTTTCTGCATTTTCATCATTGCCTGTACCACTTTATAAGCTTTCTCCTGATTAGAGTCGTTCATTAACTGGATAAGTCTTTTAGGAACAATCTGCCAGCTTAGTCCATATCTATCTTTCAGCCAGCCGCACATGCTTTCTCTTCCTCCGTCTGCTGTAAAAGTATTCCAGTATTTGTCGGTTTGTTCCTGATCATCCGTCATTACCACCAATGAAATCCCTTCATTAAAATCAAACTGATGATCATAGGAGTTATCCATACAGAACAGATTGTAATTATCGATTGTAAAATGAGCATGCTGAACATTTTCTGCGGGTTCCGGGAGGTCATGCCCTTCGCTTCCTGCTCCATAGGTTAATATATTTCCGATGCCTGAATGGGGGAAAGTTCTGGTATAAAGTTCCATTGCTTCTTTTGCTTTCCCGTTATTCTGATGGATAAACATTAAAGTCGGAATTATTTTTTGGTCACTAGCTTTTTCTCCCAGAAACAATTGCCATGTTACTCCATATTTATCCTGAACCCATCCGTATTTCGGACTCCATGAGTAAGATCCCAGTTCCATCAAAGCCATTCCTCCATCCAGTAACTGGTCCCAGTATTTTTGAACTTCGTTTTCTGTTTCACAAATTACCATAAAAGAGATGGAAGCATTTTTTTTGAATTGCGGACCTCCATTCAGAAGCATGATCCTTTGTCCAAACAAATCAATGTTCATTACAACAGGAGTATCTGCTGTGATTTCGCCTCCAAAAACTTTACAATAAAATTCTGCAGACTGCTTGGCGTCTCCATCATACCAGAGACATGGGAAAATATCGTTATTCATAATTTTAAATTTTAACGGGGAATATAATGTATTTATACTTTTAAATTCTCTATACTACAGCAAAACAGATCTTATGCCTTTGCATTGAAACGATACGATTACGTTTTACTGCAATGACACTGCAAATTTTTCAGTCGTATATTTATTATGCTTCTTTAAAGCAGACCTGATTTTCTTTCATGTAATTCTTCAGTTTCATCATTGCATTTTTACCGAAACCATGCAGCTGCATGATTTCTTTTTCAGAATAATCTGAAAGTTTTTCCAAAGAATTTATTTTTTCTTTTTCTAAGGCTCTTCTTGCCGGTATTGCAATAACTCCGTGAAGGAATTGTTCTGCAGAGTCATAATTAAAAGCATAAATAGAGTTTAAACTCTTTGACATGATAACTAGATTGATCATGGCTACAAAAAAATATTGTTAATGATTCTCAACATATTTGTGGAAGTTGTTGAGAATAGCATACCAGCCATCTCGCTGCATTTCCACAGAATTTTGTTTTTCCGGATCGAAAATTTCAATCACTTTCGTTGTATTCTCATCTATTTTATCGAAAACAACTTCCACTTTTCGTCCGTCCTCCATGTGATACTTAATGACCTCATGAGGAGTTATTTCATCATATACTCCTTCAAAATCGAATCCGAAACTTTTGTCTTTCGCTTCCATTCTGTTTTTGAATTTACCTCCTACTACAAGGTTATTTTCAGAACTAGGACACTGCCAGCTTTCATGGGCGAAATTCCATTTCGTGATGTGTTTTGGCTCATTGAAATAATTCCAAACCTTTTCCACCGGTGCTAAAATTGTAATATCGATTTTAATTGGATCCATAGTTCTAAATTTTTAAAAGTTAAATAAAGAGTTGCCCAAAAAAGAGCATCTCTTTATTATCATTAGTTAAATATAAGATTATTTTGCATATTCTTCATTATAGTTCACCATCCAATGAACACCATACTTATCCTGGAAGCATCCGAAATAGTCTCCCCAAAACTGATCTTCAATCGGCATTTCTACATTTCCACCATCAGAAAGTTCTTTAAAAATTCTGTCTGCTTCACTTTTTGAGTCAGGGAAAATAGACACATAATTATTATTTCCTACGGTAAGAGTCTGCCCAAATCCGGGTACAATATCTGATGCCATCAAAAGATCACCTCCGATAGGCAGCGCAATGTGCATTACTCTGTTTTTTTCTTCTTCCGAAAGGTTTTCAGTTCCGGGAGCATTTCCCATTTTATGAACTCCACCAACGAATTCACCTCCGAAAACCGTTTTGTAAAAATTGAACGCTTCTTCAGCTGTTCCATCAAAATTTAGGTATGGATTTAATTTAGCCATGATTTTTAATTTTAAAGTTATTATTATAAGATATAGTTTCTACTGTTGGTCCATTAAGGATTAATTAATTTACTATGAATAAAAAAAAGCTTAATGGTTTAAAAATTTCGCCACTTCTCTGACTGTAAAGTCTATTAAGAGTGTATCCATACTTCCGTCAAAGTCCGGCATCATATAGGTGCCATGAGTAGCAGAAAGGATCATTAATCGTGAATCTTTTACCAGCCTCCACATTGCTGTGGTATGTTCCGGTTTCATCACATCCTGATCTCCGCTGATGAATAAAGTGGGAGATTTTATAGACGTCAGCACCTCATCCTCCCAATCTTTAAAAGTCTGCATCCTTGTGCAGTCTTTCTCAAAAAGGTTTTCCAGTTTTGAAAAATCCGGATTGAGATTTAAAAAATTAATTTTAAAAGGTTCCGGCATTGATTCAAAAGTAGCTTCCTGCATTCCTTCAAAAAAGCCGTCTATCATTCCGCTTCTTTTATAAAAAGCAGAGGCAACCACTAATTTATCAACAATTCCGGAATGACGATGCCCAATCTGCATTACGGTACTTCCTCCATTACTGAATCCCCAGAATGAAGCTTTTTCAATGTTAAGTTCTGCCAAAAGTCCGGCAACATCGTCTGCATCCTGTTCAAATGTTTCAGGAATATCACGGTGTTCACTTTTGCCATGATTTTGTAAATCTATTCCTATCAACTGAAATTGATCTTCAAGTCTTGTGATCACTTCTTTAAAATCATAGAGCATGGAAGAGCCGCCGCCATGGATTAAAACCAAAGGCTTTCCTGATCCATAGATTTCATAATACAACTGGATACCGTTGACTTTTTTATAGCCTTTTTCTACTGGATTCATTGTTAGTACTTAAGATTTTCGTCAACGTCATACTTCATCCCCGGATAGTCTAAAATTCTTCGCATTAACCCTATCTGTCCGCATAAATAGTCTTCACGGCCGATACACATTCCGACAAAATTGAGTTTTGTTTCTTTAATGAAAGGGATATTCATTCCAATTTCAAATATTTCATCCAGCTCTTCATCAGTTACTTCATGAAGTTTTTGAAATACTTTCGCTGAAATAGCATGGAAGTTTTCTTTTAATTCAGCCAGCGTTGGATATTTAAAACTTTCATCCAGTGCTTTTCCCTGGAAAAATAAATCATTGTACGGATCTTCTCCCTGAAGTCCAAGTACTGAACCTAAGCCGTAGCGCATGTTCACAAAGTTTCCTGCCATCCATACGATGTGATTGGTTTTATTTTCAATTCTTTTCAAGGCGTCTTCTTCCGAAATGCCATCCAATACATTCATAAAGCTTTGGGAATGCATTCTATAAGCCGGAATGACGAGTTCCATTTTTTTTGATTTTGGGGTGTTCATTTTTAATTAGAGATTAGAAATTAGAGGTTTGAATTTTGGAGA
>CBFQYI010000205.1:0-8005 GCA_965720825.1 uncultured Chryseobacterium sp.
AAATAATAAAAAAATATCATAAAAAACATTCCAAAAAAGAAAGCACCTCAAAATTTGAGGTGCTTTCTTTTTAAATATTCTATATTACTACTTTTTAAAGCTATAATATCTGGCCCCGATTAAGACCGGATTTTTCTCTTCAATTGAAACAAGCCCGAAACCTTTATAATTCCCATTTACAGATTCTCTCAATTGTTTTCTGTGGAGCTTTTCGTAGGTTTCAAAGTTTACAGCAGTTCTCTGGTTCAAACTTTCAAACAAATTCCATTTCTCTACAACTTTTTTCCAGTTTCCGGAAACTTTTCCCGCAAATACTTTTGATTTTGAACCACTTCCATAGCCTACAAAACCAATTTCTTTTCCGGAAAGGTCTTCATTTTCATTAAAAGATGTTTGTAACGCTGAAAGAAACGCCATAAAAATAGAGGCCGTGTACATATTTCCTATCTCAGAAGAAGCTCTCTGGGTCTTTTCTATCTTATCATTAATTAATTTAAGATAGTTTTCTGATTTAGCCACTGCTTTTTGGTCATCTGCTGTTTCATAGGAAAGGCCATTCTCAAGGCTATAAATTTCTGTAAAAACTCTTTTCCCATGGAAAGCATATGGAAGGTGGAAAATAATATACTGCCAGTTTTCATAGGGCTTTTCCTGCCCGGTTATTTCTTTATAATGATGATAAGCTTCTCTTATTCTGTCCTGATAGCACTGGTTAGAATATTGCCCGTCAAAAACAGGTTCATCCGTGAAAATTTCAATCTTATCAGGATATACTTCAGGAGCTCCATTCAAGTCATCTTTATGATAAGACCTTCTCGGTTTGAAAAAATCAAAGACACTTTCTGAAGCAACTCCCCAATTATTTTCTATTTCAAGAAGATCCGGTTTTGAGGAAATCAAAAGAGCAACAGCACCGCCTCCTTGTGTATATTCTCCTGATGACGCCAATTCGTATTTTGCGTAATCACTGGCAATGACCACTGCTTTTTTATCAGGGTTTACTCTTACAAAATCCAGAGCGTTATGCAATGCATCTACCCCTCCCACGCAAGCAAAAGTCATATCAAGTACGTCACAGTTTCTGAAACATCTTGTTCCAAATTCTTCTTCCAATACTTTTTCTACCATTTGTACAGCATAGGAAGCTGTAGGTTTTGCAGCATCCACTGCGCTTTCAGTTCCAAGGTATACTCTTGCTATTTCTTTAGGATTGATTTGATAGTCTTTTATAAGCTTTAGTAATGCTTCAGCTGCAAAGGTGGCAGCATCTTCGTGAACATCAGAAAGTCCCATTTTATGAAGACCTAAGCCTTTTTCCAATTTTGCTGGTTCTATTCCTCTTTTTTCTGCTAAATCCTTAATATCTAAATATAAACCAGGCACATAATAACCCGCTGCTTCAATTCCAAAACTCATAATTGTCCAAATTTTAAACGAATTTATGAAAGATAATGCAAAAAACAGTCGTAAAAAATGCTAATTTTTGCAACATCGTTAAAAATCAATGTATTTAAAAATAAAATCCGGCAATTTAGATACTTAACGATAAAAAGAAAGCCAGCACATCTGCCGGCTTCATTTATTTACTTATAATTTTCAATTGCTTTATTGATGACATCAATCTGCTTGTTGATACTTGCTGCATTTTGTGGATTCTGTTTCAGCAGTTCCATTTTTTTGCTCAAACCCTCTTTCAGCATCTGAACCATCATCATTTTAGCTTGTGGATTATCTGCCATCTGATTTTTGGCATATCCCGCTACTTTCGTAATGCTTTCTGTTGCTTTCAGGTTATCGGAGGTCATGATCCAGTTGAAACCATCTTCTGCCGCTTTTCCCAATTCCGGATTCTGGAATTTAATGAATGGATAAAAAGTAGCCAGAGGGGCAATATTTTCTATCTGAGAGGTAATTTTGTTTTTAACAATAATTGGAAGTAATTGTGCTCTGAGTTCATCTGATGCTCCTTTCATGTCAATTTTATCAGCCAGATTATTGGCTCTTGACGGGTCAATGGAAAGAAGCGCACTCATAGAATTTCCTTTTACTGCGTTGGAAACGGCATTTACTCCTTTTTCAAATAAGGGAAGATATTTTTTATCTTTTGTCTTTCCTAAAGCCGCAATAGCTGCCGCTTGAGTCAATGTTTTCGGATCATTGGAAGCCAGTTTTTCAACTTCCGCACCCAGCGCTTTCATTTGTTCAGGATTAGTAAGGTCCATTAAATTCAAAGCTTTTATTCTTACTCTGAAGAAAGGATCTTTTAATGCAGCAGCCAGTAATTTTACAACGGCAGGACTTTTCCCAGCCTGATCTTTAATTCCGTTTAAAGCCAGATATCTGCTTTTGAATTCCTTAGAATTGGTAAACTGCATCAGGTTCTGTTCCGGGGTTTTAGTATCTGTAATATCAGCCAGTAAAACTCCGTCTGCATTGATATTGATAAGATCAGGAGACTTCGAAACATCAAAACTGAAAGTATTTTTAGCTTCAGCATTTACCCAGACATTGTACCTTTTGGGCTTTCCGTTGTCATATACATCTATAGCCAGAGGAAATTCAAATGGTTTTTCCTGAGTTTGATTAATTGTTACAGTTACCTGTTTCTTTACAGGTTCAAAAGTAGATGAATAATTAATCTTCGGGTTGCCGTTTCCGAAATACCATTGATTAAAGAACCAGTTCAAGTCTTTACCCGATACTTTTTCAAAAGAAAGCCTTAATTGGTGTGCTTCTGCATTCTGATATTCGTTGGTTTTCAGATAATCATTCATTCCTGCGAAAAATGCATCATCTCCAAGATAATTTCTCAGCATATTTAAAATGCCGCCTCCTTTCTGATAGGTTACCAGATCAAAAACATCTTCACGGGATTCATAGTTGAACCTCACCAGGTTTTTATTAAAATCGGTTGGGTTGTGAAGATAATTATTCACATCAGTCATGAGGTGATAATCTGCCTGATCTTTTCCGTACTTGTATTCATTCCAAAGATATTCAGAATAGTTGGCAAAGGATTCATTGACGGTAAGATTACTCCAGCTTTCTGCAGTTACCAGATCTCCAAACCAATGGTGGAACAATTCGTGAGCAATGGTGTCTTCCCATGTATTTTCATCGATAAGCTGTCCTGGTTTCTGTAAGATATCACTTCCATGAAGTGTCGCTGTGGTATTTTCCATAGCACCACTTACATAATCTCTTCCGGAAATCTGAGCATATTTCGCCCAGGGATAATCATAGTTCAGTTTTTTGGAGAAAAAGTCGATCATTTCAGGAGTATTTCCATAGATCTGCTTGGCATATGGCTCGTATTCCTTTTCGATATAATAATCAACCGGAATATTTTTCCATTTATCTTTTACCACGGCGTATTCTCCTACTCCCATAAAGAAAAGATAGGTAGAATGTCTTTTATCCATCACCCAATGATCGGTTCTAAGTCCGTTCGATTCTTTTTTAGAATCTTTCATAAGGCCATTGGAAAGGGTAACATATTTATCAGGAACTGTCATATAGATTTCCTGTGTAGTCTTTTGATTAGGTTTATCAATCGTTGGAAACCATGCGGAAGACGATTCTGTTTCTCCCTGTGTCCAGATTTGTGTAGGTTTATCAGGTTCTGTTCCCAGAGCATTAATAAAATACAATCCTTTTGCATCATTGATCGCCATATTTCCTTCCTGTTTTATTTCGTTCGGGCGAGCAGTATATTTGATGTAAACGGTATAATCCTGATTTCTCTGATAGGTTTTATCCAGAGTAATTTTTAGAATATCATCTTTGTATTCGTATTTTAAAGGAGATTTTTTGCCATTGTTATCAAGAGCTACTTCATGAATCAACATTCCTTTTGCGTCAAGAGTAAGCTCATTTGTTGCATAGAAATAAGGTGAAGCGGTGAGCCATTCTTCCCCATTCATTTGTTCTTTCTGATAATCAAAATTTACTTTTAGCTTGGTGTGTTTAAGTTCTGTTACTTTAGTGTGGGTAGCTCTGTACACTTTTTCCCTTCCTGAAGTTTCAGTTTGTGCTGATACATTGGCGGAAAATAAGATTCCAAGTATTGCAATTGATAAAATGGCCTTTCTCATCGGTCTACTTTATTATTTTTAGAATTATTTTTTTATAATGATGTCGAAAATATCATTGACTAAAGTTTCATAGTCACCTGTTTTAAGCTGTTCCTTCGTTTTTGCAAAAGCTTTTTTCAGTTCACTTTCCGGATTTTCGTCATCCACTATTTCTACTGATGCCACTCCTTTCAACTGAAGTACTGCATTTTTCAGTGCTTCAATATCTGCATTTTCTTCTATATTAATTTTTAAATACTTCATAATTTATTCTTAAGCATTGGATATAAATGTGATTTACTACCAGCCAACAGACCTCTTTACAAAGAGAATCCAATGAACCGGAGTTGTTCTTTCAAATGTAAGAAACAATTGCCAAAAGAAAGTATGCTAAAGTATTTATATTCTGATTTCCCAACTTATGAGCACAGATAATGTCATCTATTAATGTTAAAATAATAGAAGGAGTAAAAAAAAATAAAGTGATAATAAGAATATTAAATGGCTACAGGAGCTTTGATCCCTGGATGTGGATCATAATTTTCTAAAATAAAGTCTTCGAAATCGAAATCAAAGATATCTTTAACGTCAGGGTTCAGTTTCATTGTCGGAAGTGCTCTTGGATCTCTTCCAAGCTGTCTGTTTACCTGTTCAAAGTGGTTATTGTAGATATGAACATCTCCAAAGCTGTGAACGTAATCTCCTACTTCCAGATCACAAACCTGTGCTACCATCATCAATAGTAAAGCATAGCTTGCAATGTTGAACGGTACACCAAGGAACACATCAGCACTTCTCTGATACAGCTGTAAGGATAATTTACCATCAGCAACGTAAAACTGGAACAAAGCATGACAAGGAGCCAAAGCCATGTTAGGAATTTCTGCCACATTCCAGGCTGAAACAATCAGTCTTCTGGAATCCGGGTTCTTTTTAATCTGGTCGATTACTTCTGTGATCTGATCTACCACTTTTCCGTCTGCTCCACTCCAGCTTCTCCACTGCGCTCCGTAAACAGGTCCAAGATCTCCATTTTCATTGGCCCATTCATCCCAGATGCTTACTCCGTTATCTTTAAGATATTTAATATTTGTATCTCCTTTCAGAAACCAAAGCAATTCATAGATAATGGATTTCAAATGCACTTTCTTTGTGGTTACCAAAGGAAATCCTTTTGACAGATCATATCTCAACTGATACCCGAAAACACTTCTTGTTCCAGTGCCGGTTCTATCGGTTTTATCCGTTCCGTTGTCTAAAATATGCTGTAAAAGATCCAGGTAGTTTTGCATTTTGAATGAGATTTTAAGTTCCAAATTTAGTAAAAACCAACAAAAAAAGCACTCACTTTTATGAATGCTTTTTATAGAGATGATGTTTATTTTCTATTAAACAACTGTATATCTGCAATCTAACAGACAGTAATTTTACCATATATTTTCAATAGTCTGATGAATGGTATTGACGGTGAAATTTTCTCCTGCTTTTTTACCATACATGATTTTCACCAAAGGAGATTCTGCAGAAACGGTCATGATTTTCTGTTTCTCAAAAACGATTTCTCCCATAGAAACTGCTATGTAAAATAGTCCTTTATTGGTTTTTACCAAAGCTCCGTTCTGAACTTTTTCTGAAGGATCTGAAGTTATTTTCTGCAAAACAGCCTGTTGGTTCAATACTTCGTTCAGCTGTCTCTGCAAATTATTGATTTCCTGCTGAAGCATTTCTCTTCCGGTTTCATATTTGTCACCCATCGAGCTTTTTGTATCATTGTTGGAAGCCCGTGTTTCTGCAATAAGGTTTTCAAAGTATTGGATTTTGTCGGCAGCTTTTGCCTTTATGATATTGATTATTTCCTGTTTGTTCATTGGATGATTGTTTTTTATTGCGGGCAGATAAACCACCCCGTCAAAATCATAGATTTTGACACCCCTCCAGCGGAGGGGAATTGAGTACCTTTAAAGATTAGTCGTTAAGATTTATTACTCCTTATTTTTCAAATACGGCATAATCAGAAACATTGAAACTAAAGTCTTTTCCATTGCTGAAATCTCTTTTTGTTTTATCAAAAACATTTCTGAAGGTTCCTGATACGTGCTCATCTTCAATTGAAAAGTTAACGGCTTCTTTCGACATATTCAGAACTACCAATACTTCATCTTTTCCATTTTTCCTTACGTAAGCAAGAATTTTATCATTGGCTGTAGTATTCAACAGGTAGGTGGTTACATTAGAATCTCCTCCTCTTAAAGCAGGGTTGAACGCTTTTAAATCCAGTAATATTTTATAGAAATCAGCAACCTGATAGGTATTGGTCCACTTGATAACATCTTTCTCGAAAAATTCCAGCCTCTTCATATTGGGAAGTTCCTGTCCTGAGTATAATAACGGTACACCATTCCATGTTGCAGAGAATACTGCCATAGGCTTTGTAATCACTCCATATTTTTCATATTCGGTTCCGTTCCACGAGTTTTCATCATGATTTGTGGTAAACCAAGCTCTCATTGAGGTATCTCCGATATTAGAATATTGTCTCAACAGATCTTTTAACTCCTGAAGAGGTTCATTATTTTTGTAATAATCGGCAGATTTATGCATCCATTTCCAGGAATAACTGGCATCAAAAACTTTTCCATATTCCGGACTTTCCAACTCATCAAATTCTCCCAGCCAGAAAAGCGGCTTCACTTTTTCCACTTCAGGACGTGCCTGCTCCCAGAAATCAACTTCTACCCATGAAGCAAGATCACATCGGAAACCATCAATATCGGCTTCCTGCACCCAGAATTTCATGGCACCTATCATAGCATGGCGCATTTCCTGGTTTTTATAATCCAATTCAATAATATCGTCCATTCCGGAAGCAATATGGAATTTCCCGTCAGGATCTTTAAGATAAAATTCAGGGTGAGTTTTTGTCCAGACATGATCCCAGCCTGTATGATTGGCTACCCAGTCTATAATTACTTTAAATCCTAATCTGTGGGCTTCATTCACCATATCCTTAAAATCCTGCAATGTCCCGAATTCCGGATTGACAGAGGTGTAATCTGCCGCAGCATAAGGACTTCCCATACTTCCTTTTTTATTCTGCTTGGCAATTGGTGTGATGGGCATGAACCAAAGGGTTTTTATTCCCATCGATTTCAGGCGGGGCATCTCTTTTGCAAATGCTTTGAAAGTTCCTTCCTGAGTATATTGTCTTATGTTTACTTCGTAGATATTTGTAGTATGTTTCCAATCTTTTGGCAGTTCTGTCATCTTCCGGATATTTTTTTGAGTGGTACAGGAAACAATTCCCAGACCAATTACAGCTAACAAAATTAATTTTTTCATTAAACTATTTTTAACAAAAGTAAGGATTGTTTTTGGAGAGAAGAGGTAAAAAGACAAAATTGTAAAAGACATGGAAGACAGATCAGATTATTTACAGATTTTCTTTTTCGGCATAAAAAAACCCCAGGTTACAACCCAGGGCTCATATATTTTTATTGACTATCTTTCATCGTCATTATCATCTTCTTCATCAAAGACATCGTCATTGTAGTCTTCTTCTTCTTCATCGTCAAAGTTGTCATCATCTTCATCTGAAAAGTTTCCTCCTGCTCCGAAATCGTCTTCAAAACCAAACTCATCATCTACCAATGGCATTGCTGATTTCTTTTTGCCACCTCCTGCACTTCCGTTTTTGCTAGGAGCCTTTAAAGGAACGTTTCCGAATCTGTATACGGTAATAGGATAATTAACTCCTTTTGTTTCTTCAATAACTTCTACAAGCTCGCAGAAGAACTCCCAAAGATCAAGAAGCCCATACTGGAACTGTGCTTTGTCGCCTACGTTTTCAAAAGCTTCATCTATATAAACATCTGACATGATCTCACCATCACCATCATCACTCATATCTTCCAATGGGACACTTTTTACGATTG
>CBFQYI010000206.1:0-7990 GCA_965720825.1 uncultured Chryseobacterium sp.
TCGTTTCCAACCAGTCTATTAAAATTCATGATTACAACAGAATCTTACATGATCTGAATGGTACTGCTCCGGCAGATTTTCTGAAAGAACTTGAGAAATATTTCCTGATTCACGAAAAAGGAGAAGCATCATACTACCCTTCTCAAAAATTCCATATTTCAATGTATATGGATGGGAAGTTCTATTCTCTTCACGTGAAGCACGATCTTCGTTCCAAGGAAATGTCTCTGGATAATCTGGATCACCATCTTTTAGACAAGTATATTTTCAAAAACATTCTGAAAATTGAAGATCCGGACAGCTCTGAACTTATTTCTTATGTAAAAGGAACATCCAATATCAGCGGAATCAACCTTTTAAAAGAAAAAGTAGATAATGGCGAAGGCAAAGTCGGATTCGGAATTTATCCTGTAAGTTTTAATGATATGATTAAAATTTCAGACCTAAAATTAAGTATGCCTCCGAAATGTACATTTATTGAGCCAAAATTAATTACTGCTTTATTAATGTACGACATGAAACCTTAATAAATTACTATTTTTTCCCTACTTTTATCAACGGAAAAGATAAGTAAATAGAAAATGAAAAAAATATTCATTATACTTCCACTCTTTTTGAGTGGATTTTTATTTTCTCAGAAAAAACCACTCAAAAGCCCGGCAAAAAAAGGTACTGTTGCCAAATTCAATTATCATGATGAATTCAGAAAAATTTCAGATGAAATTATGACTAATGGTACTGCTTATGATAATCTCGGAGAACTCACCAAAAGAATCGGTCCACGTTTCAGTGCAACTCCCGGTTATACCAAAGCTGTAGAATGGGCAGAAAAAAAATTCAAGGAAATCGGTATTAATATGATCTGGAGACAGGAAGCCAAAGCACCAGTCTGGATCAGAGGAAAAGAATCCTTACAGATCAAATCCGGAAATGGAGACTGGAAAAACATCAGAATGCTTTCTTTCGGAAATTCTGAAGGAACAGGCGGAAAAGATCTGGTGGGCGAAATCGTTTTAATTAATTCCACATCAGAGCTTAATGCCATGTCAATCGGCCAGTTAAAAGATAAAATAGTTTTTGTGAATGTTCCTATGGACCCGAAAATTATCAATACCAGCGATTCCTATTTACAGACTGCAAAATCAAAATTAATTTCCGCTTCAGTAATCGCTAAGACAGGTGCAAAAGCATTAATTATAAGATCACTGACCACTGCTAGTGACGATACTCCTCATGCTAAAATGATTTACTACGAACCAGATGATAAAGTTAAAATTCCGGCTTTATCAATTGGAGTAAGATCTGCGGAAGAGTTGGAGAAAACCTTAAAGAAACAAAAAGTTACGGCCAAAATCAACATGACCGCCGAATCAAAAGGCGATACTACTAATCCCAATATCATTGCTGAAATTGGAGGTAAAAAAGATTCCAAAGTAATCGTTTTAGGGGCTCAGCTTGACTCCTGGGATGTGGGTGAAGGTGCAGTAGATGACGGAACAGGTGTCGTACAGTGTATCGAGGTATTAAGAACACTGAAAGCACTTGGATATGAAAATAACCACACCATCCGCGTAGTTCTGTATGCCAACAGTGAAAACGGTGGACAAGGTCGTGAGATGTATGCTGCCTATGTAAAAAAGAAGGACGAAAAACATGTATTTGCGTTGGGAACTGATGCCGGAGGATATTCCCCTCGAGGGTTTTCCCTGGATATGTCTCCTCAAAGAAGAAGGCTGGTGTACCCGTGGAAAGAATATTTTCTTCCTTATGGCGTTTATGATTTCGATCAGACAGAAGCAATTCAGGATATTTCACCTTTAAAAAAACTCGACATTCCTTTAGCAGAGCTTGTGGTAGACACACAACGATATTTTGATTATCACCACTCCGAACAGGATACTTTTGACAAAGTAAACAAAAGAGAGCTTCTTCTCGGAGCTGTTGCCATAACACAGATGATTTTTATGGTTGATAAAAACTGGTAACAATGAAAAAGATAACAGGAACTTTATTACTTCTTTTTGGAATGGCTGTCTTTGGCCAGTCTAAAGAAGATTCTATTCAGTTCAAAAAAATTTCCACTGAAATTCTGAATAATGGCCAAGGATACAATGAACTGAGAGAACTAACCAAAACCATAGGCAACCGTTTAAGCGGTTCCGAAGCCTATGAGAAATCCGTACAATGGACAGCTCAGAAGCTTCGTGATGCCGGAGCAGATAAAGTATGGCTTCAGGAAGTCATGATTCCGGTTTGGATAAGAGGAAAAGAGTCATTGCACATCAAAACTTCTAATGGAAATTGGAAAAGTATGAAAATGCTTTCCCTTGGAAATTCCGAAGGAACTGGTGGAAAAGATGTTTCAGGAGATATCATCATGGTAAAATCACTGGAAGAATATGATCAGCTTCCCGCTGAAAAAGTAAAAGATAAAATTGTGTTTTTCAACTACCCTTTTAATCAGGGAAATGTACAGACATTCATCTCTTATCGTGATGCAGGGGCTTACAGACGAACTGCAGCTTCATTAACAGCTAAAAAAGGAGGAAAATTTGCCATCATCAGATCTCTTTCCTCCGCTTTCGATGATGTGCCTCACACAGGAAACATGCGCTATGACGAAAATATTTCCAAAGTACCAGCCATAACAATCGGAAATACATCGGCTGATGAACTTGAAATAGTATTAAAAAATCAGAAAGTAACAGCTAAGCTCAATTCTAACTGTGGAATGAAAGGAGAAAAACTTTCCCATTCTGTGATCGGAGAAATTACCGGTAAAAAAGACCAAAGTGTTATTGTTGTTGGTGGACACTTAGATTCCTGGGATGTTGGAGAAGGCGCTCATGATGACGGAGCCGGCATTGTTCAAAGTATTGAAGTATTAAGGACTTTTAAAAAATTAGGTATTCAGAATAATCACACCATTCGTGCCGTTTGTTTTGCCAATGAAGAAAATGGCACAAAAGGCGGGAAACAATATGGTAAAGTGGTCAAAGAAAACAACGAGAGGCATCTATTTGCTATAGAATCGGATGCTGGAGGTTTTTCACCGCGGGGAATTTCTCTGGAAATGAATGAGCCTCAAAGGAACCAGATCAAAAGCTGGGGAAATCTGTTTTTACCTTATGGCGTTTACAACTTTGAAGGTAAATATTCCGGATCAGATATCGCCCCACTTCATGAAATGGGAGTTCCCACTGCTGAACTGGTGCCGGATCCACAACGCTATTTCGATATTCACCATACCGAAGAAGACACCTTTGAAAAAGTCAACCGTAGAGAGCTCTTATTGGGTTCTGCGGTGATGACACAACTTATTTATATGATTGATAAAAATTGGTAAACAATGAAAAAGATACTAGGAACTTCATTATTGCTTTTTGGAATGGTCGCTTTTGGCCAGTCTAAAGAAGATTCTATCCAGTTCAGAAAAATCTCAACAGAAATTCTAAATAATGGAAAAGGATATACTGAGCTGAGAGAGCTTACAAAAAACATAGGCCACCGTTTAAGCGGTTCTGAAGCCTATGAAAAGTCCGTAAAATGGGCAGAACAAAAACTTCGCGATGCCGGCGCCGATAAAGTATGGCTTCAGGAAGTCATGATCCCGGTATGGGAAAGAGGAAAAGAATCTCTGAATATCCAGACTTCCAACGGAAAATGGAAAAATATTAAAATGCTTTCTCTTGGAAATTCTGAAGGAACCGGAGGAAAAGATGTTTCCGGGGAAATCATCATGGTAAAATCGATGGAAGAATATGATAAACTTCCTGCTGAAAAGGTGAAAGATAAAATTGTATTCTTCAATTATGCTTTCAGCCAGTCATTCATAGAAACCTTTAAAGCCTATGGTGATGCTGCAAAATACAGAACTACCGCTGCTTCTCTGACCGCTAAAAAAGGAGGAAAATTTGCCATCGTAAGATCTTTGTCTTCTGCTTTTGATGACGTGCCTCATACCGGAGCAATGCGCTATGAAGACAAAGTTTCCAAAATACCGGCAGTTGCCATTGGAAGCACAACTGCAGATGAACTGGAAGCTTTACTGAAAAGCCAGAAAGTTCTTGCAAAACTCAATTCCAACTGTGGAATGAAAGGAGAAAAACTTTCCCATTCTGTGATTGGGGAAATTACAGGTAAAAAAGATCAGAGCGTCATTGTTGTCGGTGGACACCTTGATTCATGGGACGTAGGCGAAGGCGCCCATGATGACGGAGCCGGAATTGTACAAAGCATTGAAGTATTAAGGACTTTTAAAAAATTAGGTATTCCGAATAATCACACCATCAGAGTTGTTTGCTTCGCTAATGAAGAAAACGGCGTAAAAGGTGGAATCCAATATGGTAAAACGGTAAAAGAGAAAAACGAAAAACATCTTTTTGCCATTGAAACAGATGCCGGAGGTTTTGCGCCTAGAGGTATTGCCCTGGATATGGATGATGCGAAAAGAAATCAGATTAAAAGCTGGTCGAATTTATTCCTTCCTTACGGAGTTTATAATTTTGAAGAACGATTTTCAGGAACAGATCTTTATCCGCTTCACGACATGGGAATTCCAGCAGCTGAGCTGATGCCGGATTCTCAACGTTATTTCGATATTCACCACACAGAGGAAGATACTTTTGAAAAGGTGAACAGAAGAGAGCTTTTATTGGGAGCAACAGCCTTGACACAGATTATTTATATGATTGATAAAAACTGGTAATACATATGAAACCGTCTTATAAAGGCGGTTTTTTATTTTAATAGTAATGACTCTTTAGTTCATCATGAATTTCACCGTGTTCCATTAGTGACATTTGTGAAAAGATATTGGTGGTATTTGTGGTTCTTAAAATTTAACACAAATTACACGAATAATTTCACGAATAACACGAATTCAATAATATTAATAGGAATGGGCTTTAGCCTTTTTTATATTTTGTGGATACCTTTCAATGGCTTTAGCTGAAGCTTATAAGTCTCCCACAGATTCCACAGATTGACACGGATGATTGTGTGTAATTTATTTGTGCTATTTGTGGTTTTTAAAAATTAAACACAAAGCGCACTAATAATTTCACAAATAGCACAAATTCAATTGCAATGGGCTAAAATCCTGAGCTTAGACGAAGGAAGCCCGTTTTATATTTCAGGGATGCCTTCCAACGGCTTTAACCTAAACTTACAAGTATCCCGTAGATTGACACAGGTGATTTGTGTATCTTTTTTGATAGATGATTTTTGAACAGTTTTATTAATATTTGTGATATTTGTGAAATCATTTGTGTTATTAGTGTTGTAAACTGTAAACCCAAAAAAATCTGCTTGATATTATCATCTTACTATCAGTAATTACCCATTCTATGATCTTTCAAATCTTTGCGATTCATTTTTAAAATATTCTGGAATGGTATCCATTTACAGAATTATAATTTCTCCGAAATATTTTCTACGCATTAAATTATTCCCTGCTAAAAACAGAAAATTTTTCTTTGTTTAAGGAAATAACAGATAAAAATACGTTTCACACTGATTTCATCAATCCCGTGAAACAAAGTGTTAATCGCGAAAACAGAACTTTGGCATGATATTAGCATTTAAAATATTGAGAAAAAATTAAAAAAAACACTAAGGATGAGAAAAGAGGTTTTCTGTGGATTTTCAGTTTTTCCACCGATTCAAGTTCATATCTAGTATATGAATCCTTTTTTTTCTACGATGCCGTAAAAGATACGGGTCAGTGAAGAACTAACCCCCGTTAGTTCTTCACAGCAGGTTTGCACCCCGTATCTAACTGGTATCACAATAAGCAAGAATCTTTATTGATTCGAAAAAACAAAAATATCCCGGACTTTAAGCCCGGTGTTATGATATAAATAAATGGCAAAGTCATCGTGAACCTTAGCCCAGTAAAAGAATGTATTCTTTTTACCGTGATGAGTGCGCCTTTATCCTATTAATTAATGTATAACCCTTAAAATGTTAGTAATGATGAGAGCCTTTTTTGAAATGATTTTTAAGAGAAATGAAGATGCTGCAAAATTGCATATATGGAGCCTATTGCTGGTATTAAGTTTTGCTGCATTTTCTGTGTTGGTATACGCCTTAGAACCAAGCTTTAACAGCTTAATTATATACCTGACGGCATTTGCCGCTTATATCGGGTTTGGCCTTGTATTCATCAGTTCCTTAGCCGGAACGAGTATGAAGAAAAGATAACAGAACATATAACTTTCAATTTATTTTTACTGAAAAAACCGCCCTGTTTGGGGCGGTTTTTTGTTTACAATCCTACCTCATTATTATATTTCTAATACTACAACTCAATATTTCCAACAAAAAAGCCACTCCTTCCGGAGCAGCTCTAGCGATAACAAAGTTATCTTAACATCGTAAAAACTTATTCTTTAAACAGATCCTTCATCATTTCTTCAAGGATCTTTTTGGTTTCTTCTTCAATCATTTTTCCTGACTTTTCAACAAGTTCTTCTCTGAAAGGTTCACAGCAGGCTTTTATTCCAAAACCTTCTTCTGTTTTTACAAATTCCGGATGCATGCCGTGTTCTTTGCATACTTCAGATTCTATTTCTTTCTTTATCTGATCGTAATTCAGGTCAAACATATTCTTTTATTTTGTTCTTTTAAGTGCATGATAAAGATAGAAGTAATAAAGCCTTGCCGAAATCCGTATTTCTACGGTATTTACAGGAGACAAAAAAACCGCATTTTTTAAGACGGCTTATTGTAACTCAGCTCTTTAAAACTTATCCAGAATTTTCACCAGTTCTTTTTTATATTCCTTTTCAAGCATCACAAACTTCCATGTCTTTTTATCTTTTGAAACCGCACAGGCTTTCATACTAGCGTTGATGAGATATGAACCTTCGTTAGCCAGGTACTTCACATTATTTGCCCCATATTTGGCTGTTAAAGCACTGGTCATTTTCTTTTTCATCTCATCGTTTAATGAACTGACATTACATTTCAGTTTCAAAAAATAAGGGGTAATAAAAAAATATTCACCGGTAATGAGTTCAGGTTTCTCAATATTTCCAAAATTTACATCCTGTACTTCAATTTTCATGAATGGGTTATTGTAAGTCATATTCAAAATCTGCGTCATCTGCTCTTTTGAAACTATAGTGAAGAATTTTGGATATATACAACTTACTGCCTGATCTATCTGTTTAGATTGAATACTGTTGACAAAATAAGTAAGTGATTTTTTTATCGTTGGGTCATCAGGATTGGCCTTAGTCTGTGAAAAAGTCATCAACGACAGCAGAACGAACAGAAACAGAAGTGATTTGGTTTTCATGGTTGAATGGTTATTATAAATTTGAAAATTACTTTTTACCGGAAAAGCTGTTAATCTTTTCAGATACTAAAATGGGTCGTAACCTATACACCAATCGTTACAGAATATATTTGAGACCAATAAAAAAAGCCATCCTTTCGGACGGCTTTTGATATTATTTTGAAGATTCAATTATTTTACTTTTACAAGCTCAACATCGAAAACTAACCAGGAATTTGGCGGGATCACTCCTCCTGCTCCTCTTTCTCCGTAAGCCATTGCTGGCGGGATCAATAATGTAGCAGTTTCACCTTCTTTCAATAACAGGATACCTTCATCCCATCCTTTGATTACTCTTCCCATTCCGATTGGAATTTCGATTGGTTCGTTTCTCTTGAATGAAGAATCGAATTCAGTTCCGTCTACCAATTTACCTGCATAATGCACAGATACATTGTCACCAGCTTTTGGCGCTTTACCGTCAGCTGTTTTTGTAATTTTATAGTAAAGACCAGATTCAGTTTTTTGCATACCAGCTTTCAGGTTTTCAACCAATTTCTCCTGGTTAGCTTTGAATTCTTCTTCTCTTTTCTTTTTTTCAGCTTCTTCTTTAGCGATGAAAGCTTTGTTGTTTTCTGCGATTTTAGCTTTTCCTTCGTTGAAAGTTTTAGCTGCATCATAATGCTTGTACTCATCACCTTTGCTGAA
>CBFQYI010000207.1:0-7979 GCA_965720825.1 uncultured Chryseobacterium sp.
CCGATCTTTTTCAAGGTATCCGGATCAGTTCCTTTTTTTCCAAACCAAAACCAGTCTCCGCTTGTGGGATTAATGGTTGAAAGCAGCATCCCGAAAGTAGTGGATTTTCCGCTTCCATTTGGACCCAAAAGCCCATAAACATTTCCTCTTTCGACATCAAAAGAAATATTGTTGACCACCACTCTTTTGAATTTTTTTGTCAAATTTTTTACTGATAAAATCTTTTCCATGTAATTTGTTTTACATAGTAGTAGTCTATATAAATTAGAGAATGTTACAGAATTATCATAAATCAATGTCAATTTATTGGTAAATACATTAAATTTGATAGAATTAATCGATACTTATGAAGCTAATTGAACTGGCAGAAGAACTGAACGTTTCTGCAGAAGCCATCAAACAGTTTATACAGGATTTTGATCTTGAATTGGTAGACTGTGTCAGTACGAATTTTGAAGTAAAAGAAGATTTTGAAAAATTTGCCCGTGAGAATGTAGATTTTTTAAGGTTATATGAAAAAGATCTGGACAAAAATAAAACGCTGGAGCAGATTGCTAAAGTCATCAATCAGCCAAAAGACAAGGTAGAAAAGGTGATCAAAGATAATAATCTCAATATTTTTGATAACGGATTTTTCAAATCCTCCATCTCAAGTTATGGAATTGATAATAAACTCGGAGGAAATTATAAGTTCGTTTATGATTATTTTGGAAGTAAAACCAGCCTCCAGCAAAGAGATTTCATAGGATACAGAGATTTGTTTTTTTATACATCTACCGTTCTGGAACCCTTCCTGAATCCACAGCAGATTAAAGATTGGGGAATCAATAAGCCTGCAGGAATTATTCTGTATGGTCCTCCGGGAAGCGGTAAGATATTTTGGGCCAATAAAATTGCTGAAATTATTGGCTATCAGTTCAAAGAAGTCAAAAAACACTATTTGGGAACTTCGCTGATTGATGGAAATGAAATCAACTTCAGTGATTTTCTGTTAAATATGATGAAGGAAAACAAAATGCTGCTCTTTATGGACGATTTCGATGAAATTATGATGCAGAGAAGAGCGGAAACAGATGTTGCTTCCTGTAATCTTGAAGCCCAGGAACTGATTCTTCACTACATCGGAAAATTTGAAAAAGAAGGCGTTCTAATGGTAGGCTCTGCGAATTCTGTTTCAGAAATTGACGAAGAAATTCTTGCTCCGGGAAGATTTGATGTGATGATTCCAATATTTCCACCCAATGCTTCTGAGCGTTCAGAAATTATTCTTTATGCCATGACCAGAGGATTGGAAGAAGATTCCTTACTCTACAAAATACTTAAAAATAACAAGGCTGATAAAGTTCCTTTCTGGCATGAAATCTCTTCAAAGATGAAAGCATTCAGCAATACGATGCTGATAGACTTTACCCAAAGCTTAAAGAAAAGAATTAAAAACCTTTACCAGAGAACCAGAAACGAAAAGCTGAAAATTGATCAGAAACTTTTAGAGAGTGCACTGAGAGATGCGGGATCAAAGCTTACTGAAGAATATCTTGATCAGGTTGCGAGATTTCTTGCGGATGCCATTATTAATAACTTTGATGACTTTAGGTTTAGAATTCAGGCTCTGAAAAATGAACTGGAAACCTACAGAGTTGTTGAAGAACCACAAAGAGCAATCGGATTCCAGCATAACGATGAAGGGGATAAAGGGTAGGCTGTTCAAAGTTCAAAGTTCAAGGTTTAAGGTTTAAGGTTTTACAAAAAAATTACTCATCACTTATTACTCATTATTTATGAATAGCGTCTGGGAACTGGATACTTTCTACAGAAAAAGAGATATTATCATTATTGGTGCAGGATTTTCCGGACTGTGGACTGCCCTATCCATCAAAGAGAAATATCCTGAAAAATCTGTTCTCATCATTGAACGGAATACGATTCCTTTGGGCGCTTCCACCAGAAATGCCGGGTTTGCGTGCTTTGGAAGCCTTACCGAAGTTATTGCCGATTCACAGAAAATGGGCTGGGAGAAAACACTGGAGCTGGTTACAATGAGATTTGATGGACTTCAGAAAATCCAACATTATTTTAAACATGGTGAAATTGATTTTGAGCTGAATGGAGGATATGAAATTGTAAACAATGAAGAACCTTTAGCCCAGATTGAAGCAGTTAATGAAAAACTGAAAGAAATCACCGGGCTGGATCAAACCTATACTTTAAAACAGAATAAAATAAAGGAATTCGGACTTGGGAAATCTGAATTCCTGATTGAAAACCCTTGCGAAGGAAGTCTTCACTCCGGAAAGTTAGTACAGAAGCTGCTGGAGAAATGCCACGAACTGAAAATCGAGTTTTTATTTGGAACGGAAGTTCAGCATATTGAAGAAACAGACAACGTTGAGGTTCATCTTTCTGCTGGCCTTTCTGTAATTGCGGATCAGCTTATCTATTGCACCAATGCATTCACTTCAAAGTTTCTGGAAAAAGAAAATATTATTCCTGCCCGTGGACAGGTTCTTCTGACAGAACCCATTGATGGATTACAACTTAAAGGAACCTTTCATTATGATGAAGGCTACTATTACTTCAGAAACTTAAGGAACAGAATATTGCTGGGTGGCGGAAGAAATCAGGATTTTAAAACAGAAGAAACAACTGTTTTTGAAACAACAGAATTCCTTCAGAATCATTTGGAAAACTTTTTGAAAGAAGTCATTCTGCCTCATCAAAATTTTAAAATTGCCCTCCGCTGGTCAGGAATCATGGCTATGGGGGTTGAGAAAACACCTATTGTAAAACAACTTTCGGAAAGACAGTTTTGTGCGGTAAGACTTTCTGGAATGGGTGTTGCCTTAGCTCCGAAGATAGGTGAAATAATGGCTGATATGATTTAAAATAAAGAGGTGTACCAATGAAATACTTACCTTACGAACACATTACTTACAAAACAAACTTATCCGAACAGGAAGTATTAACAAGACTTTCAGGTTTTGTAGAACCCAAAAAATTCGGTTTAGGGAGAAATTATATAAAAGAATATGAAGGATCTATCGATAATAACAGCTTTGAAATAAGCAGAGTGATACAATACAGGAATTCTTTTCTTCCGGACATCAATGGAATTATTCAAAAAAATAACAATGGTACAGAAATACAGGTGATCATGAGATTAAATTTGTTTGTACTGATTTTTCTTCTATTCTGGTGCTCAATTTCAACTTGTGTATTCATCATGATAACCTTGACACAGAAAAAAATGTCGGTAGAATTTTTCATGCCTTTGCTGATGCTGATATTCGTTTATGCTTTAACAATGGTTTGTTTTAAAATAGAAAGTAAAAAATCAAAAGAATATCTTAGAAGAAGCTTTGAAGCTGAAATAATAAAGGAATAGTTTCTCCTAAATCAGATTCTGAACCTCCATTAAATTCCAAAATAATCCAGTATCCCAAGAACTCGAATCCCGAACCCCGAAAACTAAGAACCCGTACCTCTCCACTCTAAAAGAATTCCTTATTTTTGCAAAAAAGAAACATTCGTGATTAACAACGACCAGATAAAAGAAGTTCAATCCAGAATTGAAGACTTACACCGATACCTTCAGATTGAAAAAAAGAAGATTGAAATTGCCAATGATGATGAAAAAACGGCGGCACCCGAATTTTGGGATAACCCGAAAACTGCTGAAGCATTTCTAAAGCAACTTCGTTCCAAGAAAAAATGGGTAGAGGGCTATGACGAAATTCAGACACAGTTTGAAGATTTACAGGTATTGGCAGATTTTGCTAAAGAAGATCCGGATTCTGAAAAAGAACTGGATGAAACCTTTCCCCAATTGGTGGAAAAAATTGAAGATCTGGAATTCAAAAATATGCTTTCCAACGAAGGTGATGAACTTTCTGCCGTGCTGCAGATTACAGCAGGAGCAGGAGGAACAGAAAGTTGTGACTGGGCAGCTATGCTGATGAGAATGTATACGATGTGGGCAGAAAAACAAGGCTATAAAATCCGTGAACTGAACTTCCAGGAAGGTGATGTAGCCGGAGTGAAAACTGTTACCCTTGAAATTGAAGGCGAATTCGCTTTTGGATATTTAAGAGGTGAAAACGGAGTACATCGTTTGGTAAGGATTTCTCCTTTTGACAGTAATGCTAAACGCCATACAAGTTTTGTTTCCGTATATGTGTATCCTTTGGTAGATGATACGATTGAAATCAATATCAATCCGGCAGATATCAGCTTTGAAACCATGAGAGCTTCCGGAGCTGGAGGACAGAACGTAAACAAAGTAGAAACTGCTGTACGTCTTCGTCACGCACCAACAGGAATTATCATAGAAAACTCAGAATCCCGTTCTCAGCTTCAGAATAAAGAAAAAGCCATGCAGCTCCTTCGTTCAAGACTTTACGAAATGGAACTGGAAGAGCGTATGAAAGCCAGAAATGAGATAGAAGCCAACAAAATGAAGATCGAGTGGGGAAGCCAGATCAGAAACTACGTCATGCATCCATACAAACTGGTAAAAGATGTACGTTCAGGTCATGAAACTTCAGATGTGGATGCCGTAATGAACGGAAATATTACTCCATTTCTGAAAGCATTCTTAATGGCCGATGGAACGGCAGTTTCCGATGATGATATGGACTTATAAAAATCATGTTTGAATTTTAGTTAAAATCTTATAATTAATTTTTGTTTCAGACATTTTAGACTTACTTTTGTTGTTCATCGATATTTATGGAAGATTTCAATAGCTGGAAGGATTTATTAAACCCGGAGTTTTATATAAAAATGGGAGGGTTTTGGCTGATTTTGTTTATTGTTTTTGCTGAAACAGGTCTTTTTGTAGGATTTTTTCTACCTGGGGATTCACTACTTTTCGTTTCGGGAATTTATGCAGTTGAAATCATCAAAGAGACTTTTGGCTCTACAGGGAGCGATTTTTTAGATACCACGATATTAGCTTCGGGTGTAGCTCTTGCCGCTGTTATTGGAAATGAAGTGGGATATTATTTCGGAAGAAAAGCAGGACCCGCTTTATATAAAAGACCGGATTCAATGCTTTTCAAGAAGAAATACCTTTATCAGGCACACGATTTCTTTGAAAAACATGGAGCTTTAGCTGTTATTATGGCAAGATTCTTACCGGTTGTAAGAACTTTTACTCCCATTGTAGCAGGTATTGTAAAGATGGATAAAAAAGAGTTTTTAAGAGATAATATTATTGGTGCTGTATTATGGTCATTCATTCTCATCTTTGCAGGACATTATCTGGACAAACTTTTCATGGAACAGTTTGGAATCAACTTAAAACAAAAGCTGGAATACATCATTATCGTCATTGTATTGGTAACGACGCTTCCGGTGATCTTCAAGTTTGTTTTCGGAAAAAAAGAAGATCTTTCTAAAAAATATGAAGATCAGGATTTTGAATAAATAATAAATTCAATCAAAAATATAGAGCCGTCTCAATCATGAGATGGCTTTTTTTGTGCATATAAATATTTTTTTACCACGCAAAGCTCGCAAGGGTATTGTCATGATCCGTTACTTTTTGTTTGCAGAGGTGCTTCACTTAGCTAAGTAATGTACCTTGCTGAACGAAGTGTCTTTGCGATCGATAGAATATAAGCTTTAAAATTTCTTTGCGGACATCGCGTTTTTAAAATATATCCACCAGACAAAAATTTTTTATGCTGGATACTTAAAAGATTCTTATGAACGAATTGTTTAAAATAGTAGTTTAATTATTTATTGCATTAAATAATAACTATTTTTTAATCCATTCCAGAATATTCGGGTAGATAATACTGTCCCTTTTTCTTTTACTGAAAAATCTTGGGGCATGTCCGGCTCCTTTCATGAAAATGAATTTATGCGGAACATTCATCTTGGTAAGCGCAGAGTCCATAGCAATTCCCTGATGCTGATTCACCAGTACATCATTGTTTCCCTGAAACAGTAGAGTAGGAACGGTTGTTATATTAGCAATAGGACTGGCTTCCTTAAAGGCTTCAGATACATTTTTCCGGTCAAACTTAGTTCCAACTACTTTTTGAAAAGTAGGAGAAGTGTATTTGGAATAAAAAGATTTAAGATATTCAGAGCTGTAAAAATCTGTAGGTCCGCTTAAAGAAATAATTTTTTTGATCTGTTCAGGATGCTGGTATCCGTAAAGTAAGGCAAGATGTCCTCCGGCACTTTCTCCCAGAAGAATATAATTGTTGGGTTGAAGCTCTGCTTTTTCAGCTAAAGAGTTGAATTTTTCAATGGCAAGCGCAATATCTTCAAGCTGTTGTTTATACGTGATTTTCTCCTTTGTAGAAACCAATCTATAGTTCATGCTGATACTCGGAATTCTGTTTTGAAAAAGCATTTTCTGAACCTGGATCATATGTTCTTTTTTACCTAAAGTCCAGGCTCCACCATGAACGATAAGTACTACAGGGGAATCTTCAGCATAATCTTTGGGAAGGAAAACATCCATTTTCTGTCTTTTATGCTCCCCATATTTCAGATTGTAAATCTTCTGCTGTCCTCCGGGACCTACCCAAACTCTGAATTTCGTATTACAGGACTGCAGAAGGAAACCAATGCATCCCATGACGAAAAAATGATACCGGAGAATGAGCTTTTTCATTACTTAAATTTACGAAAAATTCTATTGATTATAAAGTGAAAAAGCTTTAATTAAAGCCTTTCCGCTGTTTTTGATGACAGTCCTTTTTTAATGGTAATAATGCCTTTTTCACCTTCTTTGAAAATGAAAGAAATCTCAGTGTCATCATCCTGCAGGAAAAATGCATCTTCTTTTTCAGCTAAAATTCTCACCTTAGGATCTTTATTGTTCTGCATAAAAAGCTGCCCGTTTTCGTACATAATATGAATAATACTATCATCGGGAAGCTGATAATCTCCCACGTATTTTTTTAGTACATCTGCGCTCAATACTGCTTCTTTCTTGGGTTCTGGAAGTGTGTATGGCTGTTCTAAGAGGGTTGCTAAAATAGTATTTCCTGCTTTCTCCAGTTTTTTACTCGTGATATTGTTCAGAAGAATAATGCAGAGATCATCCTCCGGAAGCATCGCAAAGTAGCTCGTGGAACCCTCTATATTTCCACCATGATTAATAAGTTTTTTCCCATAAAGATCATCAATAAACCAACCATAGCCGTAGCCACTCAAAAAAGGGGTGGTTGCTTTTTTAAATGCTTCTTTGGATACAATTTTATAATCCCTCAACCCAATATAGTAATTGTACAGGTCTTCAACAGTGCTATAGATTTGTCCTGCAGGGCCGGTTAATGTAGAATTCCAGACTTGTGTTTTTTCCTGTTTTGTGTTTGAAATATAAGAATAAGGAACTGTTTTGTACGGGCTCTTCAGAGCAAGGTAGTTAAAACCGGTGTGAGTCATCTTCAGAGGATTTAGGATGAATTTTCTTACAGCATCTTCATAAGAAAGCCCTGTGATTTTTTCAATGATAAGTCCTAATATGATGTATCCTGAATTGGTATACGAAAACTGAGTTCCGGGTTCAAAATCCAATGGTTCATTTTTAAAAAATGAAAGCTCTTTATCTTTTGGTATAGATTTTCCGGTGTGAAGAAGGTTGAAATACTCTTTATTTCGCAATACTTCATAAATTCCGGAGGTGTGAGTAAGGAGATGTTCAATAGTGATTTCATTGCCTCTCGGATAATCGGGAATAAACTTTGAAACAGGATCTTTAAAAGAAAGTTTTCCTTCTTCACTTAGCTTTACAATAACCAGGGCAGTGAAAGATTTGGTTAAAGAAGCAATCTGATATACACTTTTGTCCTGATTGGGAATCTTTTTTTCTGCATCTTGCCAGCCGTATGATCTTTCAAAGATGTTTTTATTCTGATAATGGATCAAAGCAGTGCCATTAAATTTATTAATTGCAGCAAATGCTTTTATAATGCGGTCTATTTCTTCTTTCTTGTTTTCCTGATTAATAGTGTTGAAAT
>CBFQYI010000208.1:0-7959 GCA_965720825.1 uncultured Chryseobacterium sp.
GTAGGTACTTAATTTTTTAGCATATTTATTTGCAAGTTAACATAGAACGTTAAAAGAATTCTTTGAAATTTACAATTCCTCTAAAGGATCCCAGAACAGTTTTTTGAAATTTTTTATTCTAAGGTTTTCCACAGTGATTCCTTCTGCTTCCAGCTTAGGTTGAAACTCCGGAACAGATAGAGCTCCTGAACTGGAAATCACCCGGTGAGCAGGAACATCCTTTGGACATCCTCCCATAGCTTTTCCTACATGCCTGGAATGATTAGGATAACCAACCGCCTTCGCTATAGCACCATAAGTGGATACTCTTCCTTTAGGGATAAGTCTTGCCACTTCGTACACCTGCTGTTTGAAAATTTCGTCCATATCTGTTTTCTATATTTTTGCATCATTTTTGAATTCTATCAAACTCGATGATGTTTCATTAAAAAATAAAGATATGAAAAAATCATTTTTCAGGCTGTTGAATGCCGTTAATAAAAAAGTTCTTCCGAAACTGAGTAATAAAGATCCGAATCATCTGACTAAGATGGAAAAGGGAATTCTGGCGTATCGTTATTTTGTGCTGATGAATTCTTTGGACTGATTTTTATTTTCCCGCAGATTGCGCAGATTTTTATGTATATCTTTTGGAAAATGCAAAGGTGCTAGTTCTTTTACATGACTCCTGCTTTAAGGCGCGAGGATTTTATCTCCAATAAAATTTCATACGAATTAGCTTATTTTTTCTCTCGCTGATTTTGCTGATGACGCATATAGTAAAAATCTGTGAAATCCGTGTGATCTGCGGGAATAATACATTCCACTTTTTTCAACCATTAAGAAAAATGAAGATTGTAATAATAATTAAGTTTCATCTTTAATGAAAAGCAAAGCGTGCCACTAAACAAAATAACTTTAGCTATTTCCCTTAATGCTCTTTAAAACTTAAATAATCTTAATGGTTCAAATTGTTTTTAGTTTCCGAAATAAGTTTATTTTTCAATCCTAAAATCAAAAAGCGCTTCAATTCATTTGAAGCGCTGATATGGTAATCTCTTTTGAGAATTTTGTTCTTAATTTTCTAAAATATAAGAGAACATCAATGGTGCACAGATCGTCGCATCACTTTCAACGATAAATTTCGGTGTAGTAATATCAAGTTTACCCCAAGTGATTTTCTCATTTGGAACAGCTCCTGAATATGAACCGTAAGATGTTGTAGAGTCAGAAATCTGACAGAAATAAGACCAGAAAGGAATGTCATGCATTTCCATATCCTGATACAACATTGGAACTACACAGATAGGGAAATCTCCTGCAATACCTCCACCAATCTGGAAGAACCCAACTCCTTTTCCTCCTGAGTTTTTAGTATACCAGTCAGCAAGGTAGGTCATATATTCGATACCTGATTTCATTGTAGTCGCTTTAAGCTCTCCTTTGATACAGTAAGAAGCGAAGATGTTACCCATTGTAGAATCTTCCCATCCCGGAACAACGATTGGTAAGTTAGCTTCTGCAGCAGCAATCATCCAGGAGTTTTCTCTAGGAATTTCATAGTACTGCTCCAATACTCCTGAAAGGATCATTTTGTACATGAATTCGTGAGGGAAATATCTTTCTCCTTTAGCTTCAGCATCTTTCCAGATCTCTACGATATGTTTTTGCAATCTTCTGAAAGCTTCTTCTTCAGGGATACAAGTATCTGTAACTCTGTTCAGACCTCTTTCCAAAAGATCCCACTCATCCTGAGCCGTTAAATCTCTATAATGAGGAACTCTTTCATAGTGAGAGTGTGCTACAAGATTCATTAAATCTTCTTCAAGGTTAGCACCTGTACAAGAGATAAAATCTACTTTTCCCTGACGGATCATTTCAGCAAGAATCTTCCCTAATTCAGCAGTAGACATTGCTCCTGCCAAAGTAATCATCATTTTTCCGCCATCTTTAAGATGTGCAACATATCCTTTAGAAGCATCCACCAATGCAGCTGCGTTGAAGTGCAGGTAATACTTTTCTATGAATTCAGTTATCGGTTTGCTCATTTTTTAAATTTTTGCAAAGATAAAACTTAAAAACGGAATGCAGCCAAAGCACTTGAAGAAAGTGTGATACAGGAGTATTTTTTTATCATTTGTTAAATTGGGAAGGTATAAGTTGGAAAACGCAAGGGCGCAAAGGGTTTTAAAACTTTGTGAATATTTAAGGCGCAAAAAAATCCAAGATTTTTAGCAAAGATTGAGTTTAATTTTTATTAAAATATTCTCGCAGATCATGCTGATTACGCAGATGTTTATGAAAATCTGCGTAATCAGCTAAATCAGCGTGAGAAAAAATAAATCATATGTTATAAAAAATAATTTTGCGTCTTTGCATTTTCCAACATTACCTCTATAAAAAGCGCAGCCCATACGAGCCACGCTTTCATTGTAATTCAACCTAATAGCATTCAACCGGAATTTATCCTTCCCAGCTTTCCACTTTCAGGATCTCGATTTTTCTTTCTCCGTCTTTGAAAGGCCAGTTGATAATATCTCCTACTTTATACCCTACTACTGCAAGCGCAATATCCGACAGGATGGAATGTTTATTTTTTTTAAGCTTTTCTTTGCTAGATGCCACAAAAATATATTCGTGCTCAAAATCTAATGTATGGTCTTTTAATGTTACTTTTCTTTCAACCGTTACAATATCGGCAGGAAGATCTCTTCTCAGCACTTGTTTTGCCTTTCTAAGCTCTTCAGCTAATCTTTTCTCTTCTCCGATACTCACTTTTTTTCTTCTGAGTGTATCTTTTATAGCATCATAAATTCCGGTGGTTACAATAATATGATTGGACATGTTCTTCATTTTTTTTGAATTAAAATGCAGTTATTCTCTGACGATCCAATGTAGAATACAGACGTATGACAGCCTTCTTCCCTAGAAAACTGCAAAAAAGTGATATATAAAACCGGATTAATTCCCTGTCTTGGATCCTGACAGGGCTTAGATAATGAAGTCCTTAGAACTTTTCAGAAAAGAATCTGTATGAAGATAAAGTAAAGACAGCAGCAATCCTGACCGGCGGTGTTCTGCAGATAAAAAGATTGTTGCTGTCATTATCAATTATTATTAATTCAAACAAAGATACGGCTTAAAAACGGAATGTAGCGGCTGCACTTAAAGAAACTCTATGTAAACCTTCTTTTTGATCATCATCAAATTTATAGGTTACTCCGTTAAACTTCATTTTATTCAGAGTACCGCCACTTAAACCAACTTTTGGCCCAATAAGGAAGTTTTTACTGATCTGATATCGGTAACCAAAATCAATTTCTGCCCCGAAAGTACTTCCTGTACCTTTTACATCTCCTGTTTTGGTAGTATAAGAAAGTACTCCCAATGCAATATCTGCAAATACTTTATGTCTGGTAGGCGAATTATCATTTGAAATCAGTCCGGAAACTCCAAAAAACGTAATATTATCCTTTGTAGTCACAGGAACAGATACAGGCATTCCATTTACATAGCCAAGCAAAAAGCCATCACTGGATGCACTGTAATGAGAGTATTTTAAACCAAGTCCAAACCCGTTATTTACCTCATAATGAGCAGCTATATCAAAGTTCAGTCCGTTCTTAAGGTCTTTTACATAGTCTTTTTCTTCCTTGCTGAGTCCTGAAATTGTTTTTGCTGTTCTCCATGCATACCCTACGGAAGGTCTGATAGAAAATTTCTGAGCGAAAGACATGGTGGAGATTGAGAATACTCCAGCCAAGATTAATTTTTTTATCATGGTTTTAAAGTTTCCGGCAAAAATAAAATTTTCTGCTGGAGAAACCAATTAAAACCTGAAACGTCTGTTTTCTTTTTTGTCTGAAAGCTTTTTCTTATTATCGAGTCTTTTTTGTTTCTGCCCTTTTGAGGGTTTCGTTGCTGTTCTCTTTTTGGGAACAATAAGGGCTTTGTTTACAATTTCAGTTATTTTTTCAATCGCTTTATTTTTATTCATCAGCTGGGTTCTGCTTTCGGAAACCGTGAGGAATAAAAAGCCATCTGCATTGATTCTGTTTTTCAGTTTATGCTGAATCAACACTTTTTCATCTTCATTAAAAAATTCTGAAGCATCTACTTTCCAAAGTACGGTAACAGCCGTCTCCACTTTATTAACATTCTGTCCTCCTGCCCCACTGCTGCGGGAAGTTTTAAAGCTGAGTTCTTTTGAAAAGTCTTTCATTATTATTAGTATTTTGAGATAATAGAATCAAGATTATAAATGTACGTTTATACTTTTATATAATTCTGACCGACTTACTTTTCCGTTGGGAGTTCTTGGAATTTCATTGATGAAAATAATTTCTTTTGGCCTGTGAAAATTTTTGTCAAAAGGAATTTCTGAGACTTTCCTTTTCACCTCATCAGATTCATCTCCTTCTATAATCAATATCAGTTTCTGTCCCAAACTCTCATCCGGCAAGCCCATAAATACAGCTTCATTGGGAAGTTCTTTTTTGACCAAAGCTTCAAGGGTTTCCGGGAAAATTTTTGCGCCTCCGGAATTAATCACGTTGTCAATTCTTCCAAGGAATTTAAACTGTTTTTCATTCTTAATATCAACCAGATCATTAGTTTGCAATTCTTCAGCGTTCACATTGGGAGCAAAGATCTTCAGGCAACCTCTATCATCCAAAGAAATGGATACATTTTCAAAAACAGTGAAATAATCTTCCTGTTCCGGCATCAGTTGTTTTAAGCCAATATGGGAAAGGGTTTCAGACATTCCATAGGTTTCAAAAATACGGTTTGACGGACTAAGGTTCATCTGCAGAATTTTACTTTTCAGGCTTTCTGAGACGGCAGCACCTCCAATGATAAGGTTTTTAATCAGGTAAAGTTTTTCAAGTGAGTTTTCTACCTGAAGCGGTGTCATTGCACAAAAGTCTATTTCTTCTTCCAGATTTTCAACAGACTTTAAAGAAGGATTCATAATTTTTAATTGTAATTTTCTTTCTATAGAGCGCACAATCATCATTTTCCCAGAGATATATTCTACAGGCAGACAAAGTAATGCAGTATCGCCTTCCTTTAATCCTAAAAAATTACAGGTCATTACCGCAGAATTGACCATTTTCTTTTTCTCAATTTCAAAAATTTTTGGTACTCCGGTAGAACCTGAAGTCTGGACATGTACTCCTGTTTTTTCTGAAAACCATTCTTCCAGAAAAATTTCCACTTTCTTTTCAAATTCAGTATCGAATGATAATTGATTAATATTGAGATTATTGAAGTCTATCAGCATGTTTTCCGTAAATAAATTCTACAGTAAATTTAAAAAAAATTTCAAAAAGTTCTTGTATATAAAGAAAAAAGCTGTAAATTTGCACCACTAAAACAAACACAGACTCATGGTGTAGCGGTAACACTACTGATTTTGGTTCAGTCATCTGGGGTTCGAATCCCTGTGAGTCTACAAACCACCCTTTTTTAAGGGTGGTTTTTGTTTTTTTTAAATCAATCGCAAAAGTTGGAGATTAAACAAAAAGTTTAAGTGATCTGAAAAGAAAAATATTCTGTCTTTCACCTCTTCTGAACTAGATCGCAGGGAAAAGCGTTTTCTAGTTTAATAATCTATCTTTTAAATTAAGATTATAAAGTTGAAGTTTCATTTTCAGTAGGCAAAAAACTATAAAATGAAAAAAATAAGAGTGGAATTTCTTCCACTCTTATCTAATTTGATGAGATTATTAAAGTAAGTATTTAACTTATTTATAAGGTCTTCCTTTACAATACCAATCATGTCTGATAATGGTATCTTTTTTATGAATGACAACTTCCAGATTTCCCGCTCTCTTAATTATTGTATCTCCCGCTTCCACTTCATTATAATCATCAATCCAGTTATTGTGCACCATAATATTTGATTTTTTATAAGTTATAGGATGATAACCTATAATTTTGATCCATGAATTATCTATACTTGCTTCTCCGACAATCAAATTATATTCATCAGGATAGAACGCTTTTTTCAGATCATTGCAATCAGGTTCCCCACATGAAGACACCAAGATTAAAAAGCTAAAAAAAACAAATATTTTCATACTTTATTCGAATTAAGGTTTTAAGGTAAATATGTTTTTAACCACCTTTTATTTAGTATTTGAGTAAAAGGAATATAATCATGGAGTATTTTTACTTTCTATACAAAAAGACCATCAAAGGGCTTTTATATTTTAGAAACAATTATTGATATTATTTTTTAAGATCATCAATTTCTTCCTGTATAGATTTGATTCTGTCTCTTAATTCCTGGCTTATTTTTCCTGGAATCTTTTTGACTTTTCTTAAATCCAGAGCGAGCATAATGGAAGCAATTCCCATGAAGATAAAAGCAACACCGGTAAGGGTAACTAATGAAAATCCTGTAAAGACCGGATTAAATATGAGCAGTAGAGAAAAGATAATTCCTCCAACACTGGCAAGGGCTACATTTCCCCAACTCATTATTCTCATACTCTTCAGGTCAAATGCAAAACCTAATAATTGAAAGGAACGGAACAACAAAGTAAACCCAATTACAAATGGAAGTACTGTCATTGAAATCTGAGGATTTGCGATAAGATAAACTCCTATTGCAGTTGTTAGTAATCCGCTTACCAGAAACCAGCCCCAGCCCTGCAGGGATTTACTGTTTTGTAAGGAAAAGAATATTTCGGTAATTCCTGAAAATAAAAAGGAAACACTGAAAAAAATAGAAAGGGTAACATACGTTGCCAGAGGTACGCTGAATACATAAAAACCACAGATAAGGAAAAGAATTCCGAAGATTAATGGAATATACCAATGTTTTACAGTATTGGTAAGGGTTTGAAATAAATTGGCCATAGGTGTCTTTTTTGGTCCTGCCTACTTTTTGTAACGGTTTTCGGCTTCTCCGCAGGTATTTCAAACAGATTATAATATTCACCTGAATTTGAAATATAACCTCTTACTAATATACGAAAAATAACCGAAAAGCCCTTCCGATTCCGTGATTTGTTATGATAAAAAAATCAGATAGAATTAATTTATTCAATTGATTCCATCTGACTAATGTAAATAAATTACTCTGTTATTTGAATTTATCTTGCTGGATTTCCGGCAGGCTGCTGTTGGGTTACACAATGTACCATTCCTCCGTTTTCATACAGGTTTCTTACATCTATTCCTATTACTTTTCTATCCGGATACTGGTCCTGAATAATCTTATTGGCAATGGTATCATTCGGATCTCCATAATTGGGAACCAATACCACTGTATTAGCAACGTAATAATTTACATAAGAACCTTTTTCGTCTAACTGCTTTCCGTAAGCTGTCTTCACTTTATTTTTGGTAGCCGGCACATAGACCTTCTTATATTCTTTTCCATTGACATTCGTTGCTGTATAAAGTGTGTTGACATCTTTCTCAGAAAGCCCAAGATCAAGAAGATCATCTTCTTTCATGGTAATCATGGTAGTATGGTTGATAAATTTCATAAAACCATCGATATGCATATCGGTAACGTCTAATCCCGTTACACCATCCAGCCAGATCACTTTGGATACTCCGTAGTAGGTTTCAAACATTTCTTCGGCTTCTTCCTGCGTAATATCTTTATTTCTGGTAGCTCCTTTTTTCTGACTGATGACTGAGCTTTTACAGGCCATTAAAACTCCGCTTCCATCCGTTTCCACAGATCCTCCTTCATTCACCATTTCATCATTTAGATTGATGACTTTTATTCCAAGGTCAGCTCCTATCTTTTGTGGAATTTCATCACAGTTTTCAAAATCAAATTTTTCGCCCCAGCCATTGAATCCCCAATCTTCAATGAGAACATTTCCTTTCTTATCTTTTACGAAAATAGGTCCGTTATCTCTGATCCATACATCATCGGTAGGATACACTTTGAAATCAACATTTTTCATTGGAACTTTGTTCTCTTCCAAAAGACGGATAATTCTGTTTTTCTCT
>CBFQYI010000209.1:0-7956 GCA_965720825.1 uncultured Chryseobacterium sp.
CATATATTCCTTATACTCTTCCGGAGACATGGCTGTAGGAGGACCTGTAATAGTATTTCCGATTTTGGGATACACATAGTACATCCCTGTTTTTATGTCGTAATAGGCTTCATACCTCGTAGGGTCAGCCACTTCATATTGTTTTCTTATGATCGCCGTATCTTTCTGTGCCTGTGCAAAAGCACTGACAGACATACATAGGAACGACAGGAACAAAAATATGTTAAGATGCTTAATATTCGCCACCAAATGTTAAATGTTTTTTAAGATTTGTTTAACCAATTCTTCTACCGATATGCTTGGATTTTGTTTTATAAATTTATCCGCAATCTTCTCACTCGTTCGTTTAGGAATGCCTAAAACTTCTAATGCAGATAACGATTCTTCCTTGATTTTATTATCCACCATCACAGAAATGTTTGCGTTTGGATCGCTGTATTTATGTACTTTATCTTTAAGATCTACAATAATTCTTTCGGCAGTTTTTGCACCAATTCCTTTTGCTTTTTGGATCAATGCACTGTTTCCGGAAAGTATCGCAGAAGCAATCTCATCAAGACTCAATGTTGACAACAGAATAAGCGCTGAAACAGCTCCTACTCCATTAACGCTTATTAACAGATTGAACATTTCTTTTTCTGAACGTGTGTTAAATCCAAAGAGAAGATGAGCATCTTCACGAATGATCTGCTGAATAAATAAAAAGGTCTGCTGATTCAAAACCAGCGTCTGTGAGGTCATCAAACTGATTCCCACGTAGTAACCAACTCCTTGAACATTGATGACAGCGTAGGTAGGCGTAAGTTCTTGAACAGTGCCTTGTAAAGAAAATATCATTATTAATTTTTAAAACTCCCAAATATAGCAATTTAAACTAATTAATGTTTTCATTTGATGTACGAATGATTTTTAACTTAAATTTCAAATAAGAATTCAAGGAATTAACAGAAAAACAAAAGACTCCAAAATATGGAGTCTTTTTACTATCTGAACACTGTTTAAAGTGTCATTTTTAAACTAAGGGGAAGCGATTACTGATTTACAGTTACCCTTCAACTCTTTGTATTATTTCTTTTCTCTTCTTTGAGCATCAAGAACAGCAATGGTAGCAAGATTTACAATCTCATCAACGCTTGAACGCATCTGAAGTACATGTACCGGCTGTTTTAATCCCATTAAGATAGGTCCAATTACCTGTGCTACTTTCATTCCTCTCAGAATTTTGTAAGAAAGGTTTGCACTTTCCAGATTCGGGAAGATGAATGTATTGGCAGGTGTAGTTCCTAGTTTTGAGAATGGGTAATCGCTCAGGTGATCTGCATTCATTGCAAAATCCGGCTGAATTTCACCATCCACAACCATTTTAGGGAATTTTTCATGAAGGATGCTCACTGCTTTTGCCACTTTTTTAGAAGTTTCAGAAATCGCAGCAAAGTTTTCAAATCCAAGCATTGCAATTCTTGGTTCGATAGCAAAAGATTTTACTGTAAATTCTGCCATTTTAGCAATATTCACAAGATCTTCAGCAGTAGGGTTTTGATTGATAGAAGTATCTGCGAAGAAAATAGGTTTCTTTTCAGATAGAATCATCATCATTGCTGCTACTTTATCTACTCCTTTATCCTTTTCTATCACTTCCAAAACAGGGCGTAAAACGGAAGTATAGTTTTTAGAGAATCCTACAATAAGTCCATCCGTATCACCATGCTTCAGCATCAAAGGTCCGAAATAATCTCTCTGACGTACGTATCTTTTCGCTTTGTACTCGTTCATTCCTTTTCTCTGACGAAGTTTCCAAAGGGTTTCTCTGTATTTTTTTCTGTTTTCTTTCTGATCATCATCACTTGGATCAATGATTGGAACATCCAGGGTAATTCCGTAACGCTCCATCTGCTCCTTGATGTATTTTTTATCCCCTAAAAGACTTGGGTAAGCAATTCCTTCCTCATAAAGAATCTGAGCTGCTTTCAATACATTGTATTCTTCAGCATTTCCAAGGGTAATCCTTTTCGGATTGGATTTCGCACGGCTCTGCATCATTCTTACCAATCTTTCATCTCTGCCCATTCTGTCTAAAAGCTGATGTTCATATTCATCAAAATCCGCAATGGTTTTTCTGGCAACACCACTTTCAATAGCTGCTTTAGCAACAGCGCTTGATACTTTTGTGATCAATCTGTTGTCAAACGGTTTCGGAATGAAATATTCTCTTCCGAACTGAAGGTTCTGAACGTTGTATGCTAAAATTACAGCTTCCGGCACTGGTTCTTTTGCAAGATCTGCAATGGCGTGTACTGCAGCGAGCTTCATTTCTTCGTTAATTCCGGTAGCCTGTACATCTAACGCTCCACGGAAGATATAAGGGAATCCCAATACGTTATTTACCTGGTTAGGATAATCACTTCTTCCTGTTGCCATGATCACATCTTTACGAGTCTCAAGAGCAAGATCATAAGCAATTTCCGGATCAGGGTTAGCAAGAGCAAATACGATAGGGTTATCATTCATGCTCAACAACATTTCCGGAGTCATTACGTTTCCTTTTGACAATCCTACAAAAACATCAGATCCTTTTACAGCATCTTCTAATGTTTCAATATCTGTCTGAGCGATGAAATCTAATTTTTCAGGCGTAAGGTTTTCTCTTTTATGATTGATTACTCCTTTACTGTCACACATCAGGACATTTTCTTTTTTCAGCCCTAATGAAATATAAAGCTTGGTACATGCGATAGCTGCAGCACCAGCTCCATTTACCACCATTTTCACTTTATCAATATCTTTATTGGCAATCTGCAGAGAGTTAATCAATGCAGCCGCTGAGATAATGGCTGTTCCGTGCTGGTCATCGTGCATCAAAGGAATATTCAATTCCTCTTTCAGTCTTTGTTCTATATAAAAAGCTTCAGGCGCTTTAATATCTTCCAGGTTGATTCCTCCAAAAGTAGGAGCAATTCCTTTTACAATTTCAATAAATTTATCCGGATCTTTCTCATCGATCTCAATATCAAAAACGTTGATATCTGCAAAGATCTTGAATAAAAGTCCTTTCCCTTCCATTACCGGTTTTGAAGCCTCAGCACCGATGTCTCCCAGTCCAAGTACGGCAGTACCGTTAGAAATTACTGCTACCAGGTTTCCTTTTCCTGTATAATCATATACAGTTTCCGGCTTATCATGAATTTCCATACAAGGAACAGCTACTCCCGGAGAGTAAGCCAATGACAAATCTCTTTGAGAAGAGTGTGGCTTTGATGGGATAACTTCAATTTTTCCTTTGGGTTCTGCTTTATGATAATCTAGCGCTGCCTGGCTAAAGTTCTTTTCGTCACGATTGTTGTTACTTGACATAAAATTTTGTTTTTTGTTAAAGTATATATTTAATGTGGTAATCTACTAAGCTTTCAATTGGTTTCTGCACAACATGTCCCACATTTAAATTAAGTTCTGTAGCTACAGAACGTAGTGTATTTTCGTAATAATAAGCAATGGAGCCGATAAAATTAATCTCGGCATCATGCGCTTCCTCATAAGGAAGAACCTGATATTCGAAGAAACTTTTCATTTCTTCAAAAACCATGTCCTTGAAATAAGGATGATCTTTTCTTTCGATTACAAATTTGGTAAAATTCGCCAGATAAGCGTTTGGTCTCGGTGTATGATACATGTTTTTCAATGCATCCTCTACGGTAAGCTGATAATCTGCTTCAAATTCTCTATGAAGATCTGCAGGCAGTTTTTTCATAAAATATCTTCGCACCAATTGCTTTCCGATAGCACTTCCACTTCCTTCATCTCCAATCAAGAATCCTAGTGAAGGTAGTTCTATCTTTACATTTTCACCGTCAAAAAAACAGGAATTTGATCCTGTGCCAAGAATGCACACGATAGCAGGTTTCCCACTGTATGCTGCATAAGCTGCAGCCATCAGGTCTTCCTTCACAATAATCTCTGCTTTTCCAAAAACCTTTTTCAGCTCTTCTTCTATAGTCTCGCAGTTTTTTTTCACACCGCATCCGGAACCATAAAAAAAGACTTTGGTAATTGAATTTTTAACTGATATCAGATTGCTATTCTTCTGTATTTCAGGAGCGATAAGTTCTCTGTTGATAAAATTCGGATTGAAACCGATTGTTTCTGTTTTCAGAAAAACTTTCTTAAAGTCATCAAGTATTACCCAATCCGATTTAGTAGAACCACTATCTACAATAGCAACCATATTTTAGATTTTAATTTAAGGGTGCTAAATTATGAATTTATCTTCAATTAGCGTTTAAAAACAACCTGGAAGCTGTCTAAAATCATTAATGTTTGATTTGTGTTTTTTTTTCGTTGAATTGTAAAAGCCAATCTTCTATTTCATCTTCCAGATAGGAAGTCTGTAATACCATTGCATTGATAAAATCATCAGGCACGGGTTCTCCGCTGGAGTTTTCAAGATTCCACAATTCGTTTGACATATTTTCATATTCAGAATACACTCTTTTGAAGCGGGAATTTTCTTTCTCAAGAGCCTCAATATTTTTCTGTTGAAGCTGGAATTTTCTGTATTTGTTTTGACTTTTCATACAAATATTATTAATAATTGGGTCATAAAATGTTGGAGTATATGCGCTTAATCGTGCACTACAAGATAGAAAAAACCATCAACACAAGGAGTTGAAAATGAATTTATTATCAGGTCTTAATTACATCATTCTGAATATTAAAATTAGAAATAATTTTTATTAAAAAAAATATTTTAACAACTTTTTTCAGTGTTTAACATATAGTTATAAATTTGCATATTCATATTGTGAAGCTTTGGGACTATTGGAATTTCAAAACCATTCGTAACACAGGGGATTCGCTAAGGTGTTTATCTGCTGAGATATAAATCCGCTCTGTATGCAATCCAATATGTACAACCATTTTAGTTTTTATATTCATTAAATGAAAGAAATACTCTTACGCCAGAAACAGGTTTTGTTCTTCATCATTGCAGGAGGACTGAGTGCCATTGTAGAAATAGGAAGCTTTAAGATTTTCAGTACCTATCTTCCGCACTTCTTTGTAAAGGAAACCAACTTCTATGGGGTACACTATCCTTTAAGTAACATTTTTTCCACAAGCTGCGGGATTATTACCAATTACTTTCTGAGCATCTGGTTTGTGTTTGAAAGAGGAAAACATTCAAAGAGAAAAGAGTTTGCTTATTTTATGGTGGTCTCCTTTTTTTCAACATTACTCAGCTTAGGCTTTTTCCAAATATTCTATAGTTTTATATTTAAAGATAATATCAATTTATTTTTTTATACCTTGAGCCCGGAAATGATCAGCAAAATTGCAGCAATATTGCTGGTTTCCATTCTGAATTATTCGATAAAGAAGAAAGTAATTTTTAACGGTTAAGCTGTGACAAAAATTTTAAATTATCTCTGGAGATTCTGGTTGCTTCTGTTAGCATTTTTCCTGACAGTCAGTATCGGAATTCCTGTTTACATTTTATCCTTTAATAAAAAGCATTATCAATACGGTTACAAACTTGTCAGACTCTGGTGTTTCGGCATGTTTTACGGAATGGGCTTTAGATATGATTTAATTAAACTTTCAGAACAGGAAAAAGATAAAAATACTCCTTACGTCTTTATTTCCAATCATACGTCCATTATGGATATTATGCTTGTATGCATTCTCTTCCCTGATCATCCGATTTGTTTTGTTGGAAAAAAAGAACTGGTAAAAATTCCGATTTTCGGAACCATATATAAAAGGATATGTGTAATGGTAGACAGAGCCAGTGCAAAAAGCCGTGCAGATGTATACCGCAGGTGTGCAGAGAAGATGGAAGAAGGCAACAGTATTGCCATTTTTCCTGAAGGTGGTGTGCCTGATGACACTTCTATTATCCTGGATGATTTTAAGGACGGTGCATTTATGCTGTCTTCAAAACATCATTCTCCTATAGCTGTTTATACCTTTGTGGGACTCAAGGAAATGTTCCCTTTTGAAAACTCAAAAGGCTTTCCCGGAAGAGTAAAGGTATATTTTAACGGAATCATTGAGCCTACAGATTCGCCAAAAGACTTAAAGGCAGAGGCTTACGATAAAATAAAAAAAACCTTAATCAGGTATTCCGTTGAAAGGAAATAGTTATATTTGTTTGTGAAATCTATAATAAATATGTCAAATTATTCTAAACAAACCAATTGGGCCCAATTCATTCCGTTGGTTACTGTATTCTTCTTTTGGGGATTTGTAGCAGCCAGTAATGATATTCTGATCCCAGTTTTTCAAAAAGCCTTCAATTTATCTCAAACTGAGAGTATGTTGGTACAGATATGTTTTTACGTAGCATATACTGTGGGTTCTTTAATTTATATGCTTGTATCAAAGAGCCTGAAACAGGATTTGATCAACAAAATCGGATACAAAAACGGTCTTATTGTGGGGCTTTTGATTTCCGCAATGGGGACTTTATTATTTTATCCGGCGGCTAATATGCATTCTTTCCCCTTAATGATCTCCGGATTATTTATTGTAGGTTTAGGATTCTCCCTTCAGCAGATTGTTGCTAATCCGCTTGCTATTGAAGTAGGTCCTACAGAAACGGGATCTCAGCGATTAACAATGGCTGGAGGAATCAACAACTTAGGAACTACCATAGGACCACTTATTGTTGCATTTGCCATTTTTGGTTCTGCAAGTGCCGGTAATACGGAAGCGAGTATAGAAAGTGTAAAAGTACCTTATCTTATATTAGGAGCAGCTTTTGCTCTGGTAGCTTTAATGCTTAAATTCTCTTCCCTTCCTGCTGTAACACCAACGAATACTGAGAATACAGATGATGCAACTCAGGGAGAACACAGAACCTCGGCTTTCCAGTATCCTCAATTGGTAATGGGAATGATTGCTATCTTCGTTTATGTAGGTGTGGAAGTTTCTACTGCAAGTAATCTTCCTGCTTATATGGAAAAAAATCTAGGATTTGAAACAAAAGATGTAGCTCCTTACATTTCTTTATACTGGGCTTCATTGATGATTGGCCGTTGGACAGGTGCTGTAGAAGCATTTGATGTGAATGCCGGTTTCAAAAAGATCTTAAGATTCTTAGCTCCTTATCTTGCATTTGGGGTGTTTTTATTCGTGAATGCACTTGCCAAGCATGACCTATCTCCTTTCTATGTATATGGATTCATCATCATTGCGATGATTATCTGTGACATCTTAAGCAAAGGAAACCCGGCAAGAATGCTTTTAATCTTCTCTCTGGCAGGGATTACAGCATTGCTTATCGGTATGTTCACTACAGGAATGGTATCTGTGTATGCATTTACCAGCGTAGGTCTTTTCTGCTCTACTTTATGGCCTTGTATTTTCGCATTGGCTATCAACGGACTTGGAAAGCACACGAACCAAGGATCTGGATATCTAATTATGATGATTATGGGTGGAGGTATTGTAAGCTTTATACAGGGGTATATTGCAGATATTACCAATATTCATTTCAGTTATATCGTAGGGGTTATTTGTTTTGCTTATCTTGCATTCTATGCGATCCGTGTAAGTGGGATTCTGAAAGCCCAGGGCATTGATCTGGATAAAGTATCTAAAGGTAATGGTCATTAATATAACAAACATATATAAGAAAAAGAGATTTTGGGCAGGTGTTTTACTTGCCCAATTTCTTTTGTTTTACGGGTTCTCAAAATCCAAAGTGATGATTTCTTTTTTTGAAAGTTTTTTTGAACTTCAGAAAGGGGTTCATCAGATGCTGTTCAGCTGGATTCCGTTTTCTGTTGGAGATCTTATATACATTCTATTGGGAGTTTTCCTTCTGTATTATCTGATCTCTTTATTCAGGAAAGAGAAAAGAAATCATTCTTTAATCAGAATTCTGATGATCATCAATATTTTTTATCTCATCTATCAGATATTTTGGGGAATGCTGTATTTCCAGACTCCGATCATTAAAAA
>CBFQYI010000210.1:0-7913 GCA_965720825.1 uncultured Chryseobacterium sp.
GTTTTGATCTGTTCTTCAGACCCATTATTCGGGAACAGAAGATGAACATTAGCTCCTGCATCCAGGGTAAAGAATAAAGCGTGTCCGGTTTCTCTTCTGAAATCCCAGATTTTGTTGATGACTTCCAACGTCCCTGTTTTCATCAGGATAAAAGCAGGATCACTCATCATCATCATTGCGTGTAACGTAAGCGCTTCGTGCTCTACCAACTTGATAAAACGTTCCATATCACCGCTTTTCAGAATCTCTTTCATTGGGACAAAGTTTTCCCTCGCTTCCTGGAATCTTCTTTCTGCGTAAGGATTGGTATTCATCAAACCGTGTCCTACGGTTGAAGAAACACTCTTCTGTCCTTCATGAATCAGCAATACCCAATCATTAAAGTTTTTGAAAACTTCATGAATTTCAGTATCGGGATACTGTACTCCGAACAAATCTGAGCTTCCTGTTACCTCATCCGTTTTTCCCCATACAACAAGACCGTTATACAAGCTTCGGCATGCACTTCCACTTCCTAGTCTTGCTAAAAATGAAGCTTTTCTTAAAGATTCTTCTTCAGATGTTTTTTCTGTAAAGGAAGCATCCAATGCCATCAGACATTTTGCAATGGCTCCAAATCCTGAAGCTGAGCTGGCAATTCCTGAACTATGTGGAAATGTATTCTCTGTTCTGATGATATATTTCCCTTTTAAAATCCACGGGAGATACTGCTCTATATTTCTGAAATATTTTTCAATTTTCTCGGCAAACTTCACTTCTTCATTTCCAGCCAGGAAAGTCTGTACTGAAAAAGGCTCATTTGCTGTAAACTCCATTGAAGTATTGGTTTTACAATGGTTTAAAGTATAGCTGATACTTGGGTTAGCAGGAATCTGATCGGCATATTTCCCCCAGTATTTAATCAGGGCAATATTAGACGGACAGCTTTCTGAAACCGTTTGGGTATGAATGTTGAAATTTTCTTTTCCTATAAAATCTTGTGTCGTCATAGTTTAATTTAAGTCATTATTTTGAACCACCCCGTCAAAAATTCTTTGAATTTTCGCTACTTCTCCAAGGAAGGGGAATTTTCACATCTTCAGTTGTAATTGACGTGAAAACAGAAGATCAAAAAAAATTTTAATACATCTTCTCTATAATATCCGCATATTTTTTGATTACCACATTTCTTTTGACTTTCAGTGTAGGAGTGATTTCTCCTGTATTGATGTCAAATTCTGCCGGCATTAAAGTAAATTTCTTCACTTTTTCATAGTCTGCCAGATGCTCCTGCAATTCTTTAATCTTCTCTTTATAAAGGTTGATGATCTTTTCATTCTTTACTACATCTTCCCAATTGGTAAAAGGAATATTATTCTTTTTGATATAATCCTGTAAAAATTCAAAATTAGGAACAATCAATGCTGAAACAAACTGTCTTCCTTCCGCAACCAGCATGATCTGCTGAATAAAATTATTGTTAGTCAAAAGGTTTTCTATCTGTTGTGGAGCGATGTATTTTCCATTGGATGTCTTCATCAGGTCTTTGATTCTATCTGTAATGATCAGGTTTCCTTTATCATCAAATTTTCCTGCATCACCGGTTTTGAACCATCCGTCTTCTGTGAATACTTTCTGGGTTTCTTCAGGTTTATTGTAGTATCCTTTCATGATTCCGTTCCCTCTGGCCTGAATTTCATCATTTGCTCCGATACGCATTTCCACTCCCGGAAGTGGTTTTCCGCTGGTTCCATGCTCAAAATGAGTGAGAGGGAAAAGTGTTAAGGTAGCCGTAGTTTCCGTTAATCCGTATCCAACAGTTACGTGAATTCCCACTGAGTCAAAGAAACGGGTAACTTCCGGCGACAATGAAGCTCCACCACAAGGTAAGAACCAAAGTCTGCCACCCATTTTTTCTTTTATTTTACTGAAAACCAATCTATCTGCTATAGCTTCTTTGAATTTTAATCCAAAAGGAATGGGTTGTTCATTTCTTCTTAACTCGGCAGTTTCCCATCCGATTTTAAGCGCCCAGTCAAAGATTTTTTTCTTCAATGATGAACCTTCTTCCGCTTTTTCCAGAACTCCTGCATAGACTTTCTGGAAAAATCTCGGTACGGCACACATGGCGGTAGGTTTTACTTCTTCCAATGCTTTGGCGACATTTTTCGGATCTTCAAGGAAGTATACACGGGCACCACCGTATAAACAAAGTAGGCTCCAGCTTCTTTCAAAAACATGGCTTAAGGGTAAAAATGCTAATGAAAGTTCTTCTTCAAAGTTTTTAAACTTAAAAAATTCAAAGTGTGAATCGAATGCTTTGATGAAATTTCCATGGGTAAGCATCACTCCTTTTGGGATTCCGGTAGTTCCGGAAGTATAGATTAATGTAGCGGTATCATCATTTTCTTTCTTACAGATCTCCAGCTCCGGTGAAGCTTTTGCAATGAAATCTTCAAGATAAAAACTGTTGAATTCTTTCTTGATCCAAACCGCTTTTTTGGAAACAATAATCGTTTCCAGGTTATTTTCTTCTTTATGTAAAAACTCAAGACAGGCATCATACTGCATCTGATTTCCTACTAAAACAGCTTTAGCTCCGGAATCGTTGATGATATGTTCCGCCTGTTCAGCATTATTGGTAGAATAAATAGGCACTGTGACAGCCCCGATAGCCATTGAAGCCAGATCCATAATCATCCATTCTGATGAATTTTCTGAATAAATAGCGACTCTGTCATTCTCCTGAACTCCGGATTCTTTTAAAGCATTGGCTGTTTTAAAAATAATTTCACTGAATTTTTTCCAGCTCAGCTCTTTCCAGGCTGCATCTTTCTTTTTAAATCCGATGGCCGCTTTTATAGGATGTTTTTCTACATTTTTAAGGATAATTGCCTCTGCAAGATTCATTTCTTCAGCTTTTTGTCGTTAATATAATTGTTCAGGTGAAAGTCTATACTTTCTTTTACAGGAATAAACTGATAATTCAGCTTTTCTTTGACTTTGTGATTGGAAATGGTGTTGAAAGAAGAGATGGCCTCAATATTTGATTTGGTGACCATTTTCAGTTTTGGAATCAGCCATCCGAAAAGGGTGTTGGCTACTCTTCCGATATTGAGTACAGATTGTGAAAGAATTCTTGCATCTTTAAGTCCCAAACGGGTTCTTACCTGTTTGGCAAGATCTGCATATCTGTTATTTTCAGCAACAATAATAAAGCGTTCTCCGAAAAGGTTATTTTCCATCAATCCTATGGCCGTATTCGCAACGTCTCTCACGTCAACGTAGGCAGAGCCTCCTGAAAAAGTAAAGCTATTGTCTTCAAAGGTTGAGAAAAGTTCACCACTGCTTTGACTCCAGTTTCCGCTTCCTACAATCATTCCGGGATTGATGATCACGACATTCAGGCCTTCAGCTGAAGCTCTCCATGCCTCCATTTCGGATAAATGCTTAGAAATGGCGTATGCAGAGTGTTCCAGTTTTGGATTAAAGTCAGAATCTTCATCCAGTTCTCCTTTTTCATTGAAATTATCGAGAACAGCAACAGAGCTTACATGGAGAAATTTTTTAACGTCTGATCCTTCACAGGCAAACAAAAGATTTTCTGTACCCTTGATATTGGTACGGTACATTTCTTTTTCATCTTTGGGGTGAAAACTCACTTTTGCAGCACAGTGATACACCTCATCTACACCTTGCAGTGCGGTTTTTAAAGAATCTAGATCATCAAAATCTACGTTGATCCATTCAATTTTATTGAAAAAATCGTCAGGATTCTCCGTATAAAAGCTGTATGAATGCTTTACTTCGTTTAAATTGCTGCCCGGTCGTTTGGAAGCACGTACACTTTTCCCTCTTTTAAGAAGTTCCAGTACAATTATTCTTCCCAGAATTCCGGTAGCACCCGTTACAAAAATCATTAATTATTTTCTTGATTGCTGACTAAAATATAACAATATTTTCTATCCGGCAATTTTCAGATTATTGTAAAAATTCACCCAAAAAACTGCTTTTGCAAATTTGCGATTTTTAAAGCATAATTCAACTTAATTTAACCAATATTATCATTCTGAATACAACAAACCGGAAAATTTTACTCACAACATATTATCCAACTTAAAAGTCCTGAAAGAATTGATAACTTTCAGGACTTTTTATAGTTAAAAATACTTAATTGCTTAAGCCATTACTTCATTATTTCTTCTTGGAGCTTTGTCGCAAAGAACGTCTGCAATACTCTTCGAAATAAGGTTTCCTTCTGTAAGATTGTCCAGCCAGAAGAATTCTCCTGCTGCATTGATCTCAATGAAATAATATTCGTCTTCAGGAGAAACAATCATATCTATGGCTCCATAATCTACATGATAAATATCAAGCAGCTCAAGCAGTTTTGCTTCTACATCTGCCGGAAGTTCTGTTCTGTTCCATTTATCAATCAGGTTAACTCCGTCTTTTCTCCAGTCTATTTTGGCATCTTCAGACTGTTGGGAATCTATTTCGAATGCATACACATCTCTTCCCACAATGGTAATACGAAGTTCTTTTTTCTTCTGAATCATCTGCTGAAACTGCATAGGACAATACAACAATGAATCCAGCTCTTCCAGTTTATCTTCGCCAACAACGTTCGTAAACACTACATTTTCTACTCCATCTTCATAAATGGCAAAACCGGTCTGCATTTTGGCCACCACATTTTGATGTTTTACAATAAATTTCCTTGCTTCATCAGGATTGTTGGTAAGACAGGTTGCCGGAATGGTCAGCCCTAATTTATCTGCAATTTTCAATTGTTCTTCCTTACTGTCGAGTCTTCTGTAAACACTCGGTTTTCCTAAAGAATAAGCATCCACAGATTCAAAGAAACCAAAAAGAGTATTTCTGATTTCTCCCATAGCCGCACCGTAAAATTTAGAATCCATTTCTTCTTTTAATCCTTTTCCGATATTGTAGGCTCTTCTGTACCAGATGGCTGAAATATCGTCCAAACGATGTTTTGCTTCAGACGTTTCCAGGTAACTTACCCATTCTCCATCCTGGAAAATAGTGGATAATTTGTTTTGTAATGGATAAACGTCTACATCGAAGCGAATGACTTCACAATTATTTTTTTCAATGTATTCTGTTACTTTTTCAATGGAAAAGTTATCTGCGGTATGGGTAATTATTAAAATTTTATTCATGGAAATTAATTCTTTTGATAAGGTTATCGGCAATTCTTTCTGCGATAGGAAACCCCAGCTCTTTCTGAAGCATTCCCCATTCTCCCTGAGGATTGACTTCAAGGAAGTAATAGACACCGTCTCTTCCCCTGATCATATCGATCGCTCCTGTATAAAGTCCCATTTCTTTCATCATGGAAGTGAGATTCGCTTTAACAGCATCAGGTAATTCGTAGGCTTCCCAGAAATACCCTTCGCGGGCTACTCTCCAGTCTGCATTTTCACTGTTATTGATTTTTCCTGTGAAGAACTCACCATCTACATATACGATTCTTAATTCATATTCTTTGTCAATATAGGGTTGAAAGATCATCGGACAGTAAGCGATATCTGAAAGGTGTTCCAAGGATTCTTCCTCAATAAGGGTAGTGGAAATCATGTTTTCCCCTGACATTGTTTTGGCAGTAACTCCATGAAGCTTCGCTATGGCTTTTCCCTGACAGTATTGATAGAAAAATTTCGTTATTTTTTCTTCATCATTGGAAAAAATGGTTTTGGGAATGGTTAAGTTATTTCTTTGTGCTATTTTCAGCTGAAATATCTTATTTCCATCTATTTTTTTTTCATTTTCATAAGGGTTGATCCAGGGAATATGTTCTAAAGTGGTCATCAGATTATACCTCAGACTTCCATATTCGTTGAGAAAGATTTTTTCATAATCCTGATCCAGTTCTTCGGGAGCACTGATCCTCCAGGCTTTTCTGTGCCATACGCCTTTTATAGTGTCAGAGTGGATTGTATTTCCCAATTCATCCGTCAGTTCAAATGAATCCTCATGAATACTGATTTTCTGAAGGTGATTCAGACGATCGGAATTCAATCTGAAATAAGGAATATTTTGGGAGTTCAGGTATTCGAAAAAGAGATCAATATTATAAAAATCCTGTGAATGGGTGATGCAGAGAATCATTTGCCGGTTTTATTAAAAAGGGAAACTTAAATATTAAGTTTCCCCTATTATTTTATTAATATTCTATCTGATTTATAGTGGAACAATGATAGTATCATCATCACCGTCAGATGGATATTTCAGCGTGTGCATCATATCGTCTTTTGGAGAAGTTACTGTGTCTATTGTCGGTTTTGTGATCAAATCTCTTTCAGCAAGTGTGATGTCACTTCCTCCTTTTACCGTTTCCGGATCTTTAACTTGTTTTTCTAAGAATGATGCGAAAAACGGCTTCTTCTTTGAGTTGTTGCTTTTCATAATGTTTTAGTTTTGGTTTGATATATAATTGAGCGTAAGCTTTAGTATATTTCTTATGCTTCTAAAACATCCTCATCACCGTCAGAAGGATATTTCATCGTTACATTATCATTATCTGGCTTTGTAACACTGTCTTGAAGAGCAGTTGTGATTTGATCCTTGATTACTGTAGTAATCTGATCTGCCAACACAGAAGTAATACCTCCTCCTTTTACTGTTTCAGGGTCTTTAACCTGTTTTTCTAAGAATGACGCAAAAAATGGCTTCTTTTTTGAATTTTTGTTTTCCATAAGTTAATATTTTTATTGTTTTTTGAAAATCCAAAGTACAAAAAATTCAAATCATGGAGAAATAATATTAGGTTTTAATAAAAATTTAACATAATATTAAAAATCTAAGGATAAAATTAATTCAAACCCAGAAACCCCTTAACAACATTTGCAAAATCAACAGGATTTTCTGCCTGCACCCAATGTCCTGCATTTTTTACAGTTACTATTTTAGCTTTAGGAAACTGCTGCTTGATACCAAATTCGTCCTGTGGAAGAATATAATTGGATTTTGCCCCGGCTATAAACAAGGTTTCACCTTCAAAAACCCCGAATTTAATGGCATTGGAAACAAATTCAGTATACTTTTCAGATAATGTCTTAAGATTGAATCTCCAGCCCAGTTTTTTATTATCATCCCAATACAGGTTTTTTGTCAAAAACTGTACAGTAGATCTTTCCGGAATATATTGGTTCAAAACAGCTTCCACTTCATTTCTTGAAGATACTGTATTGAAGTCTACCGTTTCCAGTGCTTTAATGATTCCCTGATGATGTGGCGGATATGCCTTAGGTGAAATATCTACAACAATCAGTTTTTCAACACGTTCAGGATATTTTATTGCAAACTGCATTACTGCTTTTCCCCCTAATGAATGTCCCAGAACATGAGCTTTCTGAATGCCATAATGATCCATATAACGGGCAATATCATCTGCCAGATCATCATGAGACATGCTTTCTGAATGAAAGCTTCTCCCATGGTTTCTCAGGTCGATCAGGTGTACCGGAAGATATTCTCCCAGATCCTTTCCGAAACTTCCCCAGTTGTCAAGCATTCCGAACAATCCGTGAAATACAAGAAGTGGCGTATTGTTTACATTTTCGCCGAATATTTTTGAGTTTAAAATTTCCATATTTTTAGAAGTTAGATGTGAGAAATCAGAAGTTAGAAATCAAAACGAAGTTGTACTAACTTCTCATCTCTAACTTCTGATTTCTTATATTTTACCATTTTGCCAGTCTCTTCAGATAAGCCTGAACTGTATTTTCCAATCCCATATAAAGTGCTTCTGAAACCAAAGCATGACCGATAGATACTTCCAACAGATTCGGAATAGTATCTGCAAAGTATTTCAGATTTTCTAAGCTCAGATCATGACCTGCATTGATTCCCAATCCGAAATTGGTAGCTTCAACTGCTGTATCATAATAAGGTTTTATGGCCTGTTCTTT
>CBFQYI010000211.1:0-7871 GCA_965720825.1 uncultured Chryseobacterium sp.
TCTTTTAGCTACACCTAAAAACAAAGCTGCTTTAGAAGCTACATTAGAAGCTAGAAAAGAAGAAGAAGCTAAATTAATCGCTGCTGCTAACGCTGTAGTTGAGCAATTGAAGAAAACTTCTATCACGATCCCTGCAAAAGTAGGTTCTGGTGATAAATTATTCGGATCTATCAACAATGCTGATCTATCTGCTGCTTTAGAAAAAGCTGGTGTTTCTGTAGAGAAAAAATACATCAAAATTCCAGGGAACACTATTAAGAGAACTGGTAAAGTAACAGCAAACATCAGATTACACAGAAACGTTGAGTACAATTTCGAATTCGATATCGTGTCTGACGCTCCGGTTGTAGCTGCTCCTGCTGCTAAGAAAGAAGAAGTTAAATCTGAAGAAGCTTAATAAGCGACTGAGATTTTCTCACAATACAAAACCACTTCAATTTATTGAGGTGGTTTTTTTGTATCGTTCGGAAAGCATTATGTATATATGACTACCCCGTCTTTTTGCTCAGCAAAAATCCACCCCTTCAGAGAAGGGGAATCTAGAAAATCTTAACAGCTATTACTCGTTAAATTAGCTTTTTAACAACCTTATAGTAAGAACAGGCAGGAAAATCTATCCCACAGTATAAACCCCGTTATCTCGTAACACGCAACACGCACCCCGTAACCCGAATCTCAAACACTCAAACGCTCCCACTCACTACTTATCCCCTCTCAATTTATGCTGATACTCCGTAGGGGCAATACCTATTACCTTTTTGAAAATATTACTGAAAGACGACAAACTGTTGTACCCTACCATCATGGCAATTTCGTACATATTGTATTTTCCTTCCAGCATCAGCTCAAGAGAGCGGGTTATTCTCAACGCCCTTAGAAAACGAATGTAATTCATGCCCAGAATCTCTTTAAATTTCCTGGAAAGGGTTCTTGTACTCATTCCAAATTCTTTTGCCGTAGATTCGATCGTAAGAGGCTTCTCAAGGTTAGCATGAATATACCTTGCAATCTTCAGTAAAGTTTCATCTTTGGGAAAAGGATGTTGTATGGGAAAGGTAAGGTGTTTATGTTTTTTCTCCTGCAAAACTCCTTTAAGTGCTTTGAGGAAAAAATATTTAGCGGTATCATTTTTTGTGATTTTCCCATCCCATTCTTTAGTATACAAAATCATCTCCCGAAGTAAATTATTAACTGAATAAATGTTGATTTCATCAAAAAAGCCACTTTCATTTTCTTCCTTTTTAAAATAGAAGTTATACAAATCAACCTTTGGACTGGTAGAAAAGATATAGTGAGGAGTTCCGGCCGGAATCCACATAAAACACCTGGCAGGAAGATACCAGTGTTTCTGATCTGTAAAAACATGCACAATACCGCCTTCTGCATAGACTAACTGTGCAGAACTGTGATAATGAATCTCTGTGGTTACATTTCCGGTAAGGACATGATAAACGTAAAATTCAGTATCATCTTCTTCTACTTCTTTAAAATGGCTGTTGTTCATCCCATAAAGGTAAGAAGAATTTTCAAATTGGCGTAAATGAGCAAATCTTTTTCTGTTTTCACAAATAGGGTCTGTAGCTTCTCATCGTAACTTTGCTGCATCAAAATCATTTTAGCAAAAATCCTTTAATTAATTTATGAATATCATATTTAACGCATACCGGTATATGTGCATTGCGTTGTGCTTATTATTGAGCAACTTTTTACATTCACAGATGATCGATTACCAGCGTCTCGGCTTACAACAGGCTGTAGAGATTGGTCTGAAAAACAACAAAAACATACAGATCAGTCATCTGAAACAGGAAATGTCCGTTACCAAAGAGAAAGATCTTAAAATGGAAAAACTTCCGGACATTGAATTCCATACAAGCTACAATCAGGTCACCAACCTGTTTCAGCATCAGAATGGCGTATTTAATAAAGCCACCAAGTACGATGTGATTAATGGAATGTATGATTTTACGTTATCCGCTTCAATCCCGGTTTACATGGGAGGAAAAATTAAAAATACAGAGAAGAAAGCGGCTATAGATACTGAAATTTCAGCTTTAAAAACCCATCTGGACGAAAGACAGCTTAAAATGGCTATCATTACTGCTTTTCTACAGATCCATCATTTAAAAGAGCAACAGAGTCTTATTAATGATAAAATGAAGGAGGATTCTGTAAACATCAAGCAGGTAAAAGCGCTGAAAGCAAATGGTGTTGTAACGGTCAATGAAGTCTTAAGAACATCACTTCAGTTGTCTAACCATAAAATGAGCTGGACAGAACTGGATAACGATATTCAGATTGCAGAACACAAACTGAAAACGATTCTTTCGCTTCCTGAAAGTCAGGAAATGCACGTAAATACAGAAGATTTGATTTCAGACAATGCAACAATCCCTTATGTTGATGAACTGACGGAAACCGCTTTAAACAAGAATGAGTCTGTTAAAATCACCCATAAGAATCTTTCTCTGAAGGAACTGGATCAAAAGATTACCAAAGCGAATTATTTACCAAAAATTACTGCTGGCGGAGAATATTTTTTAAAGTATCCGAATATGATGTTTTTTCCTCCTGAACCGTATGCATATCGTCTGGGAATGGTAGGCGTAAACCTTACCTATCCTATCGAAAATCTGTACAAAAACAAATACAGAATGCAGGAAGCACGGGAAAATATTGATCTTGCCAAGCTTCAGATTGAAGAAAATGAGGAAAATGTAAGACATAATGTGTACGAAGCTTATAAAAAGTTTGAAGAGACAGACCAGAAGGTGAAAATTGCTGAGGAAGCCATTAATCAGGCTAAGGAAAACTATCGTATCGTAAGAACTAAATATGCGAATAAACTGAGCCTTATCACTGAACTGATAGATGCAGACAACACGTATCTGGAAGCTGAATCTAATCTTATTTCTGTAAAAATTAACCGACAACTTAAATATTACCAACTCCAATATACGATTGGAAACTTATAAAAACTATGGCACAAAAACAATTGACACAAAAGGAAAAAAGAATCAACAAGTCCATTACTTTACTGGCCTGGATCCTGATCATCAGCGGAATCACAGGAATGGTAAGCTTTTATCTTTTTTCGAGAAAAAATGTGACGACGAATGATGCGCAGATCGAGCAATATATCACGCCTGTATCCAGTAAGGTATCAGGTTTCATCAAAACGATACGATTTAACGAAAATCAGTTTGTACATAAAGGCGACACTTTAATTGTCATTGACAACAGAGAGTTTGTGAATCAGGTGCACATGGCTGAAGCCAATCTTCATGCAAACACAGCAACCATCAGCACTATTGAAAGCGGGGTGAGTACCAAAGAAAGTGACACGAAAATCATTGATGCTAAAATTGCTTCCGCTAGAATTGATATCTGGAGAACAGAACAGGATTATAAAAGATATAAAAACTTATTGTCAGAAGATGCTGCTACGGAACAGGAATTTGAAAATGTAAAAGCTTCTTATGAACAGTCAAAAGCCAATCTTTTAGCATTGGAACAGCAGAAAAATGCGGTAAAAGCCGGAGCAAACGAACAACAAACCAAAGTTGCTCCCGTAAAAAGCCAGATCCAGCAGAGTTCTGCAAGTCTTAATAATGCTAAACTGTACCTTTCTTATACTGTAATTACGGCTCCTTATGATGGATGGGTAGGAAAAAAGACCATTCAGGAAGGACAGCTGATTAAAGAAGGACAGGCTTTGGTACAAATCGTGAGCAAAGAAAAATGGATCATTGCTAATTATAAGGAAACACAGCTTGGACAGATTGACCAGAGCCAGGAAGTAATCATTACGGCAGATGCTTATCCCGATGTTGAGTTTAAAGGAAAAATTCTTTCCGTTTCTCCAGCTTCAGGTTCTCAGTTTTCCTTAGTAAAACCGGATAATGCAACTGGAAATTTTGTGAAAATTGAACAGAGATTTCCTGTGAAAATTATCCTTGATAACAATAAAGACAACGAAAAACTGCTTTCCGGAATGAATGTTCTGGTAAGTGCGAAGAAGATTTAAGTTTGAAAGTGAGAGTGTTTGAGAGTGTTTGAGAGTATTAGAGCATAAAATATTCTGTTTTAATTTAATTTTCAAATTCTCTCATTTTCAAATTTTCAAATTAATTTTTTTTTAGCGAAAAGGCAAACCGCAAAAATAGCGAATCTGCAAATTTTTTCTTACGCATATTTGCCATTTTACCTTTTACTTATTTACACCTTTGCCCTTTGTCTTTTCGCATTTTTAAATCCGGTTCAATGACAATTTGTTCATTTGCCATCTCCTTTTTCTAAGCTTAATGCTTACAAATTATGCAACATAATACAGTTTATCATAAATGGGTACCACAATGGCTGAAACTGCCTCTTCTTATACTGGCATTGTTTCCCCACCTGATGTTGTTGTCGCTTTTACACTCGAACAGCGCCTTCACGTCTTCTTTTATGGATGTAGATTCAGATGACATCCAATATTTAATGATTTTGATGTATGGGACATTTGTGGTTACCCTTTTAGTTTTACAAAGATTTATGGCCTATTTCAGCGTCAAATATTATGTCCTGCTGATGGCTTCCATTTCCGTGATTATTCTTTACGTTTTATCAGTCACCCATGATTATCATGTGATATTGGTGATCCGGTTTTTAGAAGGAATTTTCGGGTTGCTGGAAGGCGCCATTTTTCTACCTTTAATTATTGCTGAATTAAAAACAAAACATGCCAAAGTTCTCGCCTACCTTTTCATGTATACCATCATGCTGACTGGAGGAACCATTACCACTTCCCTTTTAAAATCCAGCATTGAAGATTATGATTTTCAGCATATGATTCTGATGATGGTGTATTTCCATGTATTTGTCCTGATTATTGGTATTGCCCTGTTCAACAAAAACAGATTCTTTCCTAAAAAACCTTTATACCAATTGGATATTACCAGCTGGTTTTTACTTTGGGTCTGTCTGCAGGCGGGAGGTTATGCTATTATTTATGGCAAAAGACTCATGTGGTTGGAGTCTGACACCATTATCATGTGTTTGTTTATATTCTTTCTTTCAGGAGGTTTATTTATGCTGAAACAAAGAAATTCCAAGAGACCGTTGTTTCATTTTGAAGTTTTCAGCTCCAAAAATGTCATTGCAGGAATGATTTTGTTTTTCATTTTTTATCTGATCCGATCCGGGCTGAATAATGTCTACAGCATCATGGCTACCGTATGGAAGTGGCCCTGGGATTATATTGTGAACATCCAGTACTGGAATGTAGCCGGAACTCTTTTAGGGATATTACTATCAGGAATTTGTCTGGTTCGCAGAATATCTTCAAGGATTGTTTTCTTCACAGGATTTCTGTTACTGGCCATTGATTGTGCATGGTTTACCTATACTTTTTATCCTGACACTACCCTTTCCACCATCTGTCCGCCATTATTTCTACAGGGAGTTGCACAGGGCTTATTATTTACACCCCTTGTTTTCTTTCTGATTTCAGGAACTCCGGAAGAATATGTCTCCAATGCTACAGCGTTAGGAACGACAACCCGTTTCTGGACTACCGCTATCGGATATGCATTGATGCAGAATCTGATGCTTTTTTTAACATTAAAACATTCTGATACCCTCAGTGCTAATTTTACAGATACCAATCCTGTTTTTTACAATCAATGGAGTCAAATTTTCGGAGCTAATATTTCCAAACTGTCAGTGAATGATTCTTTATCCATGACAGCAGGAGCTTTTAAAGCTAAAATAACCGCTCAGTCTATTCTCCTTTCCAATATGGAAATTTTCACGGGATTATTCTGGTTGGCACTTGTTACCGCAATTGGACTGCTGTTGTATCATCCTGTAAAAATAGCAGTACGAAATATCATGTAAAATTACTCTCCCCAAAAAGACCATACTGTTCCGTTGAAAACAGCTAGTTGCTTTTTTTGCGTATCATAGACCATCATACCGGCTGCAGGAGAAATAATATTGAGATGGGGAGAAGCTACTTTCGGTAAAATCATGGCTTTATTATTGTCTTCGAGCACCAGAATTCCGGAAACAGATGATGGTGTTCCTACCGAAACTTTTGCTTCAGGCTGATCTGTCAAATTATCCTGCAGGCTGGTGTCAGCAGTACCTGTTGCATCTATTGAAAGATCTTTCCAAAGATTATTCTGATACACTTTCACTTTCATATCCGAAGTATCAAATATCAATGTGCCATTCACCACATTTTGAATGCTGGAAGTATCTGTTGCCCATGGAAGAACAATACCGCGGTTTTCATTTCCAAACTCAATAGATGATGAAGCTGATTCTAATGTCGTTTTTCCTAAAGCAACCTGAGCATTAAAGATTCCGGAAGCTGTTATTATAATGATTAAGGCTATTTTTTTCATAACTATTCAGTTCTTTGTTAATCCGGACAGGTTTGGGTATTGAAACATTTCCAGCCTGTGGCAGTTCCGTCAATATTAACCTGCAGACAATTTTGTGTGGTATTGTAAACGATCATTCCTTCTTTAAGATCTGCTTGTGGAATGGCTGATACCTGAGCATCGGTAAGTCTGTTAAGAACAAAACCTTTATTCTTTGATTCCAGTACAGCCCACGCTCCTTTTCTTGCTCCAGGCCAGTTGCTTCCTCCTTTATCTGCTCTGCTTAATGAAGTAATTCCAAAATCTGAAGAAAGTACGGTTCCTGCCGTCACTGCAGGTTTATAACAAGGTACATTTCCTTGAATCGTAACGGTTACCGTTGCCGTATCACAATTTGACGGAGAAGCCGTCTGGCAGATCTGATAGACTAAAGTATAATTTCCTGGAGGAGTTCCCGGAGCTACCAGAATATGTCCGTCAGTTGTATTCAATGAAATATTGGGATTTGAGGTGGATACCTGAGATAAGATAACATTAGAAAGGGTTGCCTGTGCTCCGCCATACGTTTCAAAGTCGTTATCCAGTACAATTCCCACAGAAGATCCTCCTGCAGCAATAGTATAGGTATCATCTACCGCCATTGGCGGCAAATCTCCATTAATGGCAGGACAAAATCCGGGATTAATGATCAAAGGTGCACTACAGCTGTTGGTAGAAGCGCAATCATAGGTAACATTCGTCAGAAAACCTGGATTACTGTTCATGAAAACCGTGCCTGGGTCAGAAACACCTGTTGTTCTTCTGAAATCAAGATTGGGCCCTACAGACACATTTCCCACCTGAATAGGATTTTGCAAAACGATATATCCTTTTTTTGTAGATGAAGAAGGTCCCTGAATGGCAGCATTTCCACCTTGATACTGGTTCAGCGCCAGTTCTCCTTCATTATAAATAACAGCATCAGAAGGGGCATTATTCATATTTCCCGTAGAGGTAAAAAGTCCAAAATTGTAAATTTCACTGCTGCTTCCTGATAAATTAATATCTCCTCCTACTGTAAAAAATCCTGTATTAATAATTTTCCCTCCATTGATATTAAATCCGCTCTGAGAAATAATGGTTCCACAATTGACATACACACTCTGTTCGTTATTCCCGTAATTACCGCCAATGAATATCAATCCGCCCCCTTCGTTCCTGAATAAAGTGGTAGCAGAGCTGCTCATATTCAGGTTTCCGTTAATATTCAGATTTCCAAAATTATCAATCTTATTGTTGGAATTATTTCCTAATTGCAAAACTCCCAGTTCTATGAGCCCCTCATTGACAATTTCATTGATCTGTCCGTCAATGGTGAGATTTCCATTCCCTCCGCCTACTGTTATATTCCCGGTATCAAAAACATGAACATTGAGATTGGCAACGCTCGTTATGGTCTGATTAAAATTGAGTGTTCCATGTACTTCAAGTCTTGCAGGAGCATTGGCCGCTCCGCTTATA